>JADHNX010000377.1 GCA_016779365.1 Planctomycetaceae bacterium | reverse complement strand
ACGACTTCCGGACGACTGCCCTCGTTGACCCGGATACCTTTCGTGCCATTGGCAAAGATCAACGGCTTGCCATGTTCGAGGTAGACAACGTTGTTGTCTTTGACTTTCTTGTCCGTCGCAAAACTGAAGGCTCCCGAATTGAACACATTGCAGTCCTGGTAGACTTCCACAAACGCCGTGCCCTTATGATGGGCGGCTCGTTCAAGGACGGAAGTCAAATGTCGGATGTCGACATCAACAGAGCGAGCGACAAATGTGGCTTCGCTGCCGAGTGCCACTGACAACGGATTCAGCGGATGGTCAACTGACCCCATCGGCGAGCTTTTGGTCCGCTTGCCTTCCGGGCTGGTCGGCGAGTACTGCCCCTTGGTCAGACCGTAAATCTGGTTATTAAACAGAATAATCTTCAGGTCGACGTTTCGACGGATGGCGTGCATCAGATGGTTGCCACCGATCGACAGAGCGTCGCCGTCGCCGGTGATGACCCAGACTTGCTGCCCCGGCTGGGCCAGCTTGATGCCCGTCGCGATCGCCGGAGCACGTCCATGAATACTGTGAAATCCGTAAGTGTCCATGTAGTAAGGAAACCGGCTGGAACAACCGATCCCGGACACAAAGACGAATTTCTCTTTGGGAATCCCAAGCGTCGGCAGAACCTTCTTCATCTGCGCGAGAATCGAGTAGTCGCCGCACCGGGGACACCAGCGAATTTCCTGATCGCTGGCGAAATCTTTCGGAGAGAGAACTGGCAGGTCTGTGCTCATGGCCGAATGCTTTGAGAATGGTGTGTTGAAAATGTGAATTAGAAAGTTCAGGACGCAAAAACGCTCAACGGGAAGTTAAACAGTTGGCCCTTAGAGTAGCTCTTCGATTGCTTCGACGACCTCGGAAACCAAGAATGGCTTCCCTTTGATCTTGTTCAGACCTTTGGCGTCGACCAGATACTTGTCACGGAGCAACATCCGAAGCTGTCCCATGTTCAGTTCAGGAACCAGCACCTTCTTGTATCGACTGATGATGTCTCCGAGATTTTTCGGAAACGGATTCAAAAATCGAAGATGAGCGTGAGCGACCGACTTACCAGCCGCCTGAAGTTCTCGAGCTGCCGTGCGAACTGCTCCGTAGGTGCCACCCCACGAGATCAGCAGAACATCACCCGATTCAGGACCATCAACTTCCTGTTCCGGAATAAAGTCTTCGATAGAAGCAACTTTTCGAGCACGAAGTCTGACCATGTACTCGTGGTTGTCCGGGTCGTAGCTGACGTGCCCTGTGACGTCGGCTTTTTCGATGCCGCCAACACGATGCTCCAAACCAGGAGTACCTGGAACAGCCCACGGGCGAGCCAGTTTCTCATCGCGTTTGTAAGGCAGGTAGCCGTGTTCGCCGTTCAGCTCAGTCTGGTACTCAACCTTGATCGGCTTCAACTCGTCCTCTGTTGGAATTCGCCACGGCTCGGCACCGTTGGCGATATATCCGTCAGTCAGGAATACGACAGGAACCATGAAATTCACAGCGATATTCATCGCTTCCTGAACCGCGTGGAAGCAGTCTCCAGGACTCTGAGCCGCAACGATCGGCAGCGGCGATTCACCATTTCGACCAAACATCGACAGCAACAGGTCAGACTGTTCTGTCTTGGTTGGCAGACCGGTACTTGGACCACCTCGCTGAACGTTGACGATGATCATCGGCAGTTCCGTGATCATGCCCAGGCCCATCGCTTCACCCTTCAGGCAAATCCCCGGTCCGGAACTGGCGGTCACCGAAAGCTGACCAGCGTAAGCGGCTCCGACGGCAGCAGACATCGCCGCAATTTCGTCTTCGGCCTGAAATGTCTTCACGCCAAAGTGCTTGTGAGCAGACAGTTCGTGAAGGATGTCACTGGCCGGAGTGATCGGGTAGCCCGCGTAGAACAATCCACGACCAGCCAGCTTCGCAGCCGTAATCAGGCCCATCGCTGTCGCTTCATTCCCTGTCAACTTGCGATACTTGCCGGGCGGCAACTGCGCTGGCTCGACGTGGTAGTGAACCGTGAACGATTCGGTGGAGAACCCGAAGTTGTAGCCCGCGCGAAGAGCTCGCAGGTTCGCTTCCTGTATCTCCGGCTTCTTGGCGAACTTTGACTTGATCCACTCTTCAGTCGGCGTCGCGTCTCTTTCATACAGCCAGTAGATCAGACCGAGCGCGAAGAAGTTCTTGCAGCGGTCCGCTTCTCGAACACTCAGGCCGAGACCATCAACTGCGTCCCGCGTGAGACGAGTCATCGGAACTTTATGCACTCGGTATGGCTGCAGCAGGTTCTCATCGTCGAGCGGGTTCGAGGCGTACGTCGCTTTCAGAATGTTGCTCTTGTCGAAAGCATCTTCATTGACAATGAGTGTGCCGCCACGCTTCAGGTCAGCAATGTTTGTTTTCAACGCCGCTGGATTCATCGAGACCAGTGTGTCGAGGGCGTCGCCAGGCGTAAAGACGTCGTGGTTTGAAAAACACAACTGATAGCCGGACACGCCAGCCAGCGTTCCGGCGGGAGCACGAATTTCAGCTGGGAAGTCAGGCAGCGTGCTGACGTCGTTGCCGTAAACCGCCGAGACGTTCGTCATCTGCGTTCCGACGAGCTGCATGCCGTCACCACTGTCGCCGCAGAATCTGACGACAACGGTTTCGAGAGTTTCTTTTCTTTTGCCTTCGCCCTGCTGTTCCGTTACCGGGACATCGACTGTCGATGACATGACTCAAACACTCCTCAGAGAATGGTCGCCGCTGGTGTAAGTTGAGAAAGCACAACGTCGTAAACGGTGGTCAGCAGATTTCAAAAGAACTCGGCGATTTTCGGGCTGCCTGGTGACAGCAGCCAGCCGTACGACATTAGGGCGGGAAATACAAAAGGCGGCAATTGGCGGGCACGTTTTGAACCGGAATTCACGTTGAGACCGTGATCGGCTTCGGCGGCAAGTTCCAGTCCGACAGCAGAAGGACAAGCTCAACGGGAATAACTGGTGTTTATAGACAAAAGACCGGGATTAGCTACCCGGCCTCAAGCAACTTTCTTTCAGGAACAGCGCAATTCCTATGGCACGCATTGTGAGCATGTCAAGACGTTCTGAAAAGTCTGCGGTGGCAAATCTTCCCTGCATTTCCCACTCCTGCCTGAATTGAAGGCTTCGACGCTGAAACTCAACACCGAAACTCAGACCTCGCGAGCTTGCCGGTTGACCCGAAACTGGCAAGCCTTGCAGACGATCCAGTGGCCCCAGCAAGGCCGGTGTCATCTTGCCGCAATTTTAACGATCTGAGATAAACCCGCTCCTCGGATCAGCAAATCAGCTCGAACATTGAATTCAGTCGGACGAAATTCACCCCCGCGCATTCCGTGCTGCCGGAAAACGAACTGGCCGAAACCCATCCCATTCGAGCACCAACTCTCTCGCGACATCCCCCTTTAAACTTCCTCAAACCACGCATCGGGAAAGGACTCCCTCCTCCGTGGTCGAGCCTCCCTCACGGCGACTTCAACAGATTCTGCTGGGATTGAAGCTTTGCTCGCCCCGCGAACTTCGCCGCTGCGCGTCGCGAGTGAAAGCTCTGTCTGCCGATCTGCCGGCCTTCGATTCAGTCTGGCTGGACGCGCTGGTCCAGCGCCGAGTTCTGACGTCCTGGCAGTCACAGACGATCGAACTCGACCAGCCGGAACTACTCCGAATCGGCCCCTGCGTTGTCGAAGACCGCATCGGCCAAAGTCATCGATCCGCGACCTTTCTCGCTCGACTGCCTGAGCAGCAGGGACAATGCGTCATCAAACGGGTCATCGTGCCGACTGAACTCCGCAAGCCGGTTAACGACCGACTCAAACTGCTGACCGAGAAGGCCCAGAGGCTCTCGCTACCGGGCATCGTTGTCCCACACAGCGTCTCGGAGATCTCCTCGGCACCGCTGCCTGAACTGACTTCGTCCGACAAACTCAAAGAAAGTGCAGCAACGCGGGCATCCCGACAGATCGGCACAGCTTCTGTGCGTCAGAAAAACGGATCGAAGGCTGGCGTCAGTCAGGTTCGACAGAAAAATCGAAAGTCAGTCAAACTAAATTCCGACAAGCTGAATTCCGAGCTGGCAATCGTCAGCCGCCGCGTTGACGGCCTGTCACTTTCCGAAATTCTCCTCCGCCGAGGCCGACTGCCTGCCGCCGAGGTCGATGCCATCGCCCGGCAGCTACTGGAATCGCTGGCTGCTCTGCACGAAGCCGGAATCGTTCATGGCGAGATTCTTCTCAGAAACATTCGACTGCTTAAATCGGGACAGGCTGTTCTGGTCGACGCAGGAATCCGCCCGGCACTGCAACCCGAGTTTCAGATCAACGCCCACGTCTCGCCTGAGCAGAACGACGGAATCGCTCCGGAACTCATCGGAACCGGCGCAGCCGCGACGCCTCGATCTGACCTCTACGCACTCGGGTTCGCCTTGTGGCACGTCCTCGCCGGACGCCCGGCTTTTCCCACCGGAGATCCGCTCACCAAACTGGCCGCCCACCAGACCGAACGGATTCCAGACATCCAGGAGTTTGCTCCCGACACTCCCGACCAACTGGCCAGGATGATCGAGTGGCTGACCGAGCCCTCGCAATCACGTCGTCCGGCAAGCGCGAAAGAACTTCTGACGGACGGAACTCGCGACCGTGCAAGACCGAACCGACAAGGCAATCAACCGGCAGAGAATTCTTCTGCGTCGACACTGAAAACCGAATCGGCAGGAAGACGTCCGCGAACACAGGCCGCCTCCATCAAACCCTCAGGCCGATCATCCCGACGACGACTGGCCAGGTTCGCCTCGGGCTTCCAGCAGCCGGTTCGACGGATGACTCAATCGTCATCGACACGGCGAACGGTCAAAGCAACAGCCTGCGCGTGTGCGGCGTTGCTCGTCGCTGTCGCCACATTGCTCACCTTCGATGCCCGATCACGGAACGTGGTGCTGGCCTCGCTGCCCCAACGCTTGCTGAAAACCGTCACCGGCGACGCAGCGCTCGCTGAATCGCCGCCGGTCGAACAGGGCCTCTCCACAGAGCAAGCCAGCACGGACGACATCGCAGCCACTGAATCAACGATGAAACCCGTAAACGGGAGCGCCCTGACAACTTCCTCGACCGCGAGCGACGGAACGGAACGGCGGCCAGAATCTCACCCTCGTCGTCAAACTGAGACTGCCCGTCAAGCATCTCAGTTACTGACGCTTCCGGAACCTGATCCGTACGGCCTGGTCCTTTTGTCAGAACCCGGCACCTACGACGCCAGCTCGATTTCCTGGCCAGGGAGCCATCTCATCCTGCGGGGAGCCCTCGACACTCAAGTCACGATTGTGGTGGCGACTCGACCTTTGCAGCTGCGAGCAACGGAAGTGACGCTGGAAAATGTCAATCTCCGTCTGGCATCGACGACGTCGACGCCAGCATCGCTGTCACAAATACGGTCGCAAAAACTGACGTGCCGCAACTGCGGCTTTCTCACGCCGAGTTCGCCAAATTCATCGACGGCTAACAACAAACCGAACGCAACGTCGCCAGCAGTCAACTCGCCACTGGCCATTCAGTGGGCTCCGATCGACCCTTCCGACCCGCTCGCGGGCAGCCTGGAATTTTCCCGCTGTCGATTCGTCGGCTCCCATTCGTCGGTCCTGCTCGCCGCAGCTGGCCAGAACGTCCGCTGCGTCAACACGTTGAAAATCGGTGACGGCCCACTGTTTATCGCAACCGGTCAAGCAGCCGTGGGCGACAACACTTTCGAGATCGAGCATTCCACACTTCGCAATTC
>JADHNX010000376.1 GCA_016779365.1 Planctomycetaceae bacterium | reverse complement strand
CCGAAGGCTACTCGGTAAACGCGGAAGCGTTGTTGATTTCTGGAGCGGAAATCGCTGCGGGGACTGGCTGAGAGAAGTTGCGATGTCGACCGTGGTTGTGGCCGGGAAGCAGCTCGATGCCGATCGCCAGAATACTGCCCAGTAAGAGAATGAGACTGAGTTTCACTCGGTCGTGCTGATGGTTGAGGACTTCGGGGATCAGGTCGGTCAGCGCGATGCACAGAAACGCTCCGGCGGAAAAGGCGAGGGCGCAGCCGACAAGATGAGTGCTGGATTCAAGGGTCGATGTACCGAACCAGAAAATGAGTGCTCCGGCCGGGCACGCGAGGGCGAAGCCACCGTTGATCACGGCCAGACTTCGAGGTGCCCAGCCGCCGGCATTCATGACTGAAGTGATTGACATCGCGTCGAGCGGTTTGTGCAGCGCGACGGCCAGGAATGTTCCCAGCCCAAACAGTGACAGACTGGCGGCAGTACTGCCTCCGGCTTCGGAAACAACGCTTGCTCCGAGTGCGACTCCGTCAAACAGCGTGTGCAGTGCCAGGCCCAGGAATAGTCCCACCCAGCTCAAACGATGCCTTGTTGGCTTGGCTTTTGTCGATGCTGCTGAGTCAGTCGGGGCGTCGTGATCATGATCATGATCGTGGGAGTGGTCGTGGCTGTGCGAGCAACCGTCGGCAGGATGGATGGCGGGAATATGGACACAGTCCGCGTCAGTCGATGCGGCCTCGCCATGATGGTGAACGTGCCCGAAGCGCAGCAGGAACAACATGCACAGTACGCCAACCAGGAGTGAGCCGGACAGCCAGGCTGGACTGTTCAGTTGAGCGATCGCCTGCGGGAGAAGGTGCAGGCAAGCGACGCCGATCATCATGCCTCCGACCAGGCTCATGAGTAACTGCATACGAAGGTGCGACAAACGGAACATTGACGGTAGCCATCCGCCAGCCAGTGAAGCCAGCACGATCAGGCAGCAGTAAAAAGTGAGTAAGACAGGGGGCGTCATCGCTGCGCGGCTCCGCAGAAAAAGTGTTATCGGCGAGTGGTGGCACGTCTTTGGGGCCGACCGGTATCGAATCGTTGACCGCCTGCAGCTTTATCAAATGACTGCTAAATGCCAGTTGGTGCGTACTTGCAAGAGACTAGCATTTACGGGGTTTCCGCACGAGCGGCAGTGACGTGTTATCGGCGAAGTTTGCCGAAACTCATGGAAAATCAAGGAAATGGCGGGGGGATTCTTGATGAGTCGCTTCTTCGTTCGGGCTGGTATTTGCAATGGAAAGCCAAATGCAACTAAAGTCCGCCGCGAACTGACCGGACAACTTTCCTCTCAGACTTTGGGCGAACCATGACGCGACCTGATAAGAACCTTCCCATGCCAGAGGTCAGGGCGATGATTCGCGGCGCGGGATTGAGGAGCACGGCGGCTCGAATTGCCGTGATTCAACAACTGGCTTCGACGCTGGTTCCGCAGAGCCATTCCGAAGTGGCAGAGGCTCTGGACGATTTTGGATTCGACCAGTCGACAATCTATCGATGTCTGACGGAACTTTCAGATGCAGGTTTGCTGGCTCGTCTGGAGCTTGGTGATTCCGTCCGCCGTTTCGAGTTGCTTCAGTCCGGTCAGTCGACAGGCTTCTCTGAGCATCCACATTTCATGTGTGTGGATTGTGGGGCAATTTCGTGCCTGGACGATTTCACGGTCCGACTGAACGCGAAGAAACGCGGTGCGGAAACACCGGGTGAGATTGTCGAGGTGCTGCTCAAGGGGCATTGCTCGAAGTGCTCGGTATCCGACAGTGCCAACTGAGCGTGTGTCCGTGTGTTACTGATTCAAGTTTCTAATTCGGCGGTTGGCTCGACAGAAGTTGTAGAGCTTCCAGAGTTCGCTGTTTCTGAGGCTCGTTGATAACCAGGTAACGATGCTTGCCGGTGGAATTCTTGCTGAATGTCGTCAGGCCATCATCGGCGACAGCCACGGTTCCTGGTTGGGACAGATCGAAGTACGAGTGTTCGGGACGGACTCCGTAGAGAACGCTTGTGAGATCCCAGGTTGGTCGATCATGAGGCGGCGGGTTGTAGAGTATGTAGGCCTCAGCGAGCGGATGATGCTTCGCGTAACGAAAGTCACGTTGAATGCTTTGATGCGGGTAGGCGAGCGAGATTCCGATTTCGAAACCGCTCCAGACCACCTCTGTCGGCCAGTCGGTGGCGATGCTCTTTGCAGCCGGAATGTCTTTGACGATGTTGTATTCTTTGTGATCGTAAAGCTGGCCGCCTTTGCCGGGAATCCGAGTGAACGCCCCGGCCATGACTGAAAGTAACCGAACCTTCTGTTTCACCAGTTCGGTGCCGTTTAGCGAGCTGTGGGAGTCCGGTGGTGACTTCAGCAATGCTGCGAGGTTTGTCGAAAAACCAACCTGGGCGATGACCACGGAGCCATCCTTCTGGCTGGCCAGTGCCTTTCGCAAAACGTCCACGGCGCTGGGGGCATCTTTGCCGGATAGCAGATCGTGAGGATAGCGAAGAGTGTCGCCTTCTTTCTGAATGGCCAGACCGTTGAACTTTCCGGCTTCCGGAGTCACACCGCTGCGGCAGACTCCGATGGGAATATCACCTCGACGATAGAACGTGTTGACGGCATCGGTGAACGCCGCCGCGTGTTCGTGATCTTTGGTAATCGTGACGGCGAGCAGTTCACATTCCCCTCGTGACTGCAGGGCGTGGATCATGCCCAGTGCCAGAACATCGTCGACGTCGTTACCAATGTCTGTGTCGAAGATGAAGGGAATCCTCTCGGCAGGCTCACTTGCCAACATGAAAGTTGGTGGCAACGCCACAATGAATACTGCAAGCAGGCTGCAAAATTTCATGGTACGACTCCAGTTTCGACGACGTGGAAGGGAGCGTGAGAGTCAGGCCGTCCGAGAGTTATCTGGTTTTTTTAATGATGGCCAACCAGTCTTTGCCAGCATCTGACGACGGTTCTCCTAGCGTGATTGATGTTCCACCAGTGACGGTCTGCACCGAACCGGTTGTAAGTGCTCCGCCGGAACGGGGGTTGAACCATTGGACGGAGAATTTGCCTTTTGAACTTGTCAGGTCAAGCGAATTCGTTCCGCCTTGCGGCAGGTACACAAGATAGATCTCGCCGGGTTTGGCGAGGCAATATGTTGAGTTGTCGTGGTCTGAATTGCCGACAAGTTCGTCGGCGGGGTCCATTTCGTGGATTGGGATATCGTTGTCGCGGAAAAAATCCAGAGCGATGCGGCAGTAGTCCCAGCTTTGATCTCGGCTTCGCCAGTCTTCGCAGACGAGATCATTTTCGGCGAACTGATAGCCGAAGTAGTATTCGACTCCCGCTCCGCCACCCATCAGCGTGCCCCAGAGCGTTTGCTGGCGAACTTCGTTCGGGGTGTAGATGAATTTGCCCGTTCGATCTTTGCCATCGAAGCCTTTGTAGCCGATGTCTGGACATTGACCGTGCGCGGCGCTGCCAGACTCGTCAAAGGCGACAATCCAGGGCTTGCCGGATCTTGCAGATTCACGGACCCATTTTACGGTTTGAACGTGCGTGTCTTTGATATTGCTGTTTTGAAGTGAGCAGCCAGTGAGCACGGAACCTTTACCAAGCAGCGGGCGATAGACCTTGTCCTGCTGGTCGGGGAAAGTGTGTACGACGATGTTGTGATCGTACGGGTCGAGCTGAGCGATGTAGCTGGCCAGGGCTCGTTGTTGCTTTGTTGACTGAGTGTTTTCTTCACCCAGATTCCAGTTGAGAGCCAGGTTGTGACCGAATCGAGCGATCAGTTCGCGGCAGTAGAGTTTTCGTTCAACACCCAGGTCGCCGCCGTCGAGCGATTCCGGGACTTCTTTGCCGCCGTTCTTTCCTGCCTTGTTGTCGTCGTTTTCTGTCTCCTGCAATTTGAAATGCAGGTACATACCGAGCGAAGTTCCGTGGTCAAAGACAACGCCCCACTGGTCGAGCTTCGAACAGTCGTAGTGAAGTTTGTCGTCGCGTGACGCGAATGGCCAGACGTTGTCGCCGTCGCCGCCAGCGTTGTAGGTAAGGAAGGAAAACGCGTTGCAGCCTTTACCGGCCAGATAATTGATCGCGCCGATTAGACCTTTGCCTTTGCCGTTCTTCCAGGTGGGGTCGCCGTCCTTCCAGTCTTTGACATGCGGAGCCCACGTTTTCAGCGGCACTTTTGCCGGTTTGCCGGCGATGGTATTGTCGAAGTCGGCGTATCCGAGCAGCGTTTCGGGCGCGTCGGCACCAGCTTTGATGAAGTAGTTCTTCGAACCCGCGAACTGAAGATAGCGATTTCCGACGTAGGTCAGTCGACCGTGTGCTCGGAAATCGCGACCGGATTTGTCCGTTGGAGTTACTTTGAAAGAGCCTTGCTGGCCATCAAATGGTGATAACTTTTGCGAAGCGGTTGCCACGTCGATCGCGGCATGCCGACCCTGTGCGAAACGGACCGTGTAGTTCCACTGGCCGACTTTGTCCGGAGACAAGTGAGCCTTCCACTTCGTGCCAGACTCGGACGAGCTGTCGCCGCTGTTTCCGTCAGCGGCGAAGTATCCCGGCACAACGTACGAAGGTTTGCCGGACTCGTGGTTGAATTCGACTTCCATCCGGTAGTCGGTGAACGGGTTGGGCTGGTTGTCCTTCTCGTGAGCAAACGGGCCGTCGAGCGTCAGCGTGACTTTGTGCCATTGTTTCAATTCGCCGGAAACCGTGACTTCCCCGTTGCCATGTTCCTGACGCGGCAGGGCGAGGGGACCTGCAGAGTCGTTCGCAGTTGCGTTGACCGTCGATGAAAGTGCAAGGACCGTGCAGATTGCCAGCAGTATTAAACAGGTTGGACGCACGATTGATCCTTGCTCGGAATGGAGACTCGCCTGGATTCAGTGATGTGTGTTACGGGTCATTCTGTCGCAACAAACGAGCTTAGTACCTGACCGTTGGATGTCGAAATCCTGAATGAGCTGACGGTGCCCGTGAAGGGGTTCGGTGAGTCATAGTTGCCGGCGGCAGATTCGTCGTCGAAGCCGACCGACAAAGCATCTTTGGGCTGGACAGGAATCTGCCCCGGTGACTTGGTGCTGGTGGTTTTTCCGTCGCCGACGGAGAGAGTCATTTGATCGGCTGCCAGCGTGGCGGTCAGTTGAAAACGAGTCGCCGAGAGTCTGGCGCCGGTGATTCGTGTGACCTTGCCGTTGACGCGGACGTCGAAGGCTGGACGGCCTTCGGTAAAGTGAATCGCGAATCCGTGCTCGCGTCCGCCCTGAGCCAGCACAACGCCCTGCGGTGAATCGGCTTTTCCTTCGACGACGATCGTCAGCGGTCGGTTGGCGATCGTCGGCGAGTCTTTAACGACTCGCTGCGAACCGGAGCTGGATTGGCGATTGCCCCTGCCGGCTATCTTCGGTTCGGGATGCCGGGCAAGGATTGCTGATAACTTTGCGACAACGTCGAGTCGGTCGTCGGCCAGATTCTTCTTTTCGTGAGGGTCAGTCTGGTAGTCGTAGAGTTCGTACTCGGTCTCCGCGTTGCCGTTTAGCGGTTTCCATTCGACGAGCCGATAACGGGCGGTTCGGATCGCTCGACCGAGTCGGTTACCTTTGGGGAAGCAGTGATAAGCGTATTCGCCGATGCCTGAATCGTCGCCTTTGAGAATTGGAACGAAGCTGTCGCCATCAATGGGTTGAGGGCCTTTCGGAGCAGGAAGCCCGGCCAGCTCGGCAATCGTCGGGAACAGGTCGACGGTTTCGATCAACGCTTTGGAACTCGACCCTGGCCTGGTGACTC
>JADHNX010000375.1 GCA_016779365.1 Planctomycetaceae bacterium | reverse complement strand
GAGCTACAGCCCACAACCCGCATGATCGAATCAACCGCGAAATCCTGCACCGCATGATCCTGCTGGGAAGCTCGCGGCAAATGGCGTCGGACTCTCAATCGTTGCCGAGTATGCGGGTGTGACAATCTGGGGCGACTTTGACGACGGCTCAGTGAGGCTGTTTGTGCGCAAGTCAGCGCGCAGTGAGTAACGTGTCAGACGCAGAAGTCGCAACTCTTGCGACAAGGCATCCAGCAAACACAACATCGATGAACAGATCACACAATAAACGCCTCCCCGGACGTCCTCGCAGACAAGCTCGAACTACTGTTTTGGAAATTGGGATCGCACTTGTCAGTTGACGCCAAACAGAGTTTTGGCCAGCAGACCGGACACCCCACACCGGGCCGCGAAAGAGTGATTGAAGACCGAACCTGAGATCGACTGGAGGCTCAGCGATGCTGCAGTTCCTGCATAGTGTGAAGACCTTTCTGAAATCAGATGACGGCCCGACGGCGGTCGAGTACGCCGTCATGCTGGCCTTCGTTTTTCTGGTTTGCGTCGTCGCGATCGGAGAGCTTGGAACGACCACGCTGGGGCTTTACACAACGTCTCTCCAGGAAATTCAGAAGTAAATATCCCGACCGAACGATACCTGGCCGGAAAATCTCGATTGCCGGTTCAGGATGAGATCGCACTGTTCCGTCTTTGATTCTGCCCGCACCAGACAACTGAAAACTTCGTCGCCTTTCCCCTGCGAAGTGTTCCGAAGCCCGACCTCTACTGGAGGTCGGGCTTTCTGCATTGATGACGTTGCATTGAACATCCGACGCGGGCTCCGTAATTTCGTCGGCGCCCATCGGAATTCGTGGTCTCTCGATACAACCTTGTGATGTCTTTGTCCGCAGAGCGATACCGTCGGGCTGATCGGAAATTGCGGCGTGCCGGCACGGAGTTCTCCGAGCAATCCCGACGGCAGTGAGCTCCGACTGCTCCCGCGACGGGACACTCGTTTGGGAATTCGCGACGCTGGTCACACCGTACGAGAAACCTGCAACCCCACAGAATTCAAACGTTCTTCTTCGGAGAATCTAAATAATGACTTCACTCAGCCGTCGAACCGCTCTCAAAATCGCCGCCGCAGGAACAACATTGCTGGCAGCGGGCGACGTGTCCAAATCCACGGCACAAACCGTCGCCGAACAGAAAGCGGGAACCGTCGTCGGAAAGTGGAGCACGACTCACGATCGCGTCTTCCTTGGAGAAGAGTTCTGGGCCAACCCGATGGAGAACTGGGTGATCGCCGACGGGGCGGCCGAGTGTCAGTCGACCGGCGGCAATCGCAACGTTCACCTGATCACTCATCAGATCACAAATCTGGATGGTTCGTTCGAGATGTCAGTCGACATCGAGGAAGTCGAAGCCGCAAAGACCGGCAGCGGCGCCGGCTTCAGGATCGGAATCCGCAGCGAAATCAACGAATACCGCAGCAACAGTTTTGCGAAGAACGGCATCAACGCCGGTCTGGAAAATGGCTCGCTCATTCTGGGGCGAGCAATGAAAGCACTTCCCGAAAACGCAGACACCAGAAACTGTTCATTGCGACTGGCTGGAAAATCGGCAGACGGTGGTCGGTTCGAACTGACCCTGACCGCGACGGATCAGTCGGGAAAAACAATCGGAACCGTTTCGTTCAACGCGCCCTCTCAGGCTGTGCTCGGCAACGTGGCCATCGTCAACAACTATGGACCGGAAAAAGGCAAGGTCAAAGGCGGACGATTTCGATTCCGCAACTGGGCCGTTGCCGGCGACGCGTTCACGGTCACTCCGGAACAGAAATTCGGACCGATTCTCTGGTCGATGTATTCGTTGAGCGATTCTCGCAGTGACGAAGGTTTCGTCATGAAGATGAGTGCTCTGACCGGGCCGCTCGGAGAAAAAGATAATCAGCACGTCGAGCTGCAGATTCAGAAAGACGGCGAATGGAAAACGCTCGGCACCGCGAAGCTGGATACCGATGCCTGGACGGCAACGTTCCGCATTGCGAACTGGAATGAAAAATCTGAGACGCCCTACCGACTCGTCTATCGCGAAAAGGGGACCGATGGTGCGGAAACCGAATCCGACTGGACTGGCATCATCAAAGCCAACCCCAGCGGAAGACCGCTGCGTCTGGCAGCGCTGACCTGCCAGAACGATTACGGATTTCCCTACGAGCCGGTCGCCAATAATCTGATCAGACTCGACCCGGACATGCTGTACTTCTCGGGCGACCAGCTTTACGAAGGCCACGGCGGTTACGGCATCATCCGCGATCCGGCTGACCGAGCCATTTTGAATTACCTTCGCAAGTTCTATCAGTTCGGCTGGGCGTTCCGACACGCGTTGAAGAACGCACCAACCGTCTGCATTCCCGACGACCACGACGTCTTTCAGGGAAACTACTGGGGCGAAGGCGGTGCTCCGATGAAAATCACGCCAGAAGATCCCGGTGCCTCATCAAAGGGTGGCTATCGCGAACCGGTCAGGATGGTCAACGCCGTGCACCGAACATGCGCCGGACATCACCCGGACTTCTACGATCCCAAGCCGGTCAAACAGGACATGAGCGTCTACTACGGTGACATGGTTTACGGCGGGGTCAGCTTTGCCATTCTGAGTGATCGACAATTCAAGAGCGGTCCCGAACGAGTCGAAACCGGCAGCGGTCGCGCCGACCACGTCAAAGATCAGGACGTCGACACCGCGCACCTCGATAAACCGGGACTCGTGCTGCTTGGCGAGCGTCAGGAAAAATTCCTGGAAGAATGGGGCAACGACTGGCGAGGCCACTCGATCAAGGTGCTGCTCAGTCAGACGGTCTTTGCCGGAGTCGCCACTCACCACGGCGGCTACAACGGCTACCTGAAAGCGGACCTGGATTCCGGCGGCTGGCCGCAGACCGCTCGCAACAACGCGATCAGAATTCTCCGCAAGTCAAAGGCGCTGCACATCAACGGCGACCAGCACCTGACGACCCTTTCGCAGTACGGAGTCGACAGGCAGCGAGACAGCAACTGGTCGTTCTGCACGCCGGCGATCGCCGCAGGTTATCCTCGCTGGTGGCGACCGGACGAAGTCAACATGCCTCACCAGAACCGTCCGAAGCACGGGCATGATCACACGGGCGAGTTCCTCGACGGGTTTGGCAACAAAGTTTACGTCTACGCCGTCGGCAATCCTGAAGTCGGCTCAAAGAAAAATCGTTACGAACTCGCTCATCAAAAGGCCAGCGGTTTCGGACTCGTCACAATCGACACGGAAAAGAAGACGTACCACCTGGACTGCTTCCGCTTCCTGATCGACGCCACAGACGGCAACGCCGAAAACCAGTTCCCCGGCTGGCCGGTGACCATTCACCAGAACGAGAACGCCGGTGAGAACAAGCTCGGATAGATCGTTGTCAAACGCGGTCAGCATCTTTGATTCAGAAGCGGTGGAGCAACTGCGTAAAGAAACGCGGCTCGATCCCGAGCATGTTCGCGCCCTGCGGAATGCTCTGTTCAAGAAGTTCGAAGCCGACGACGTCGCGCTGACTCGGTTTCCCGAGCGGGACCGAATCGTTTGTCACTCGCTCGAACTGTTTTGCCGTTGTGATTCGCAGGTTGATGGAGCTTCCAAGCTGCTGCTGAAAACTGCGACTGGCATGCTGATCGAATCGGTCATCCTGCGCATCGCGACGGGACGTTCGACACTTTGCGTCTCCAGCCAGGTCGGATGCGCCGCAGCGTGCGACTTCTGTGCAACCGGCAAAATGGGCATCGCTCAGAATCTGTCGTCCGCCGAAATTCTCGATCAGGTCGTCCAGACGGGACAGCTACTGGCCGCTGAAGGACGACGTCTGCACAACATCGTCTTCATGGGAATGGGCGAGCCGTTTCACAACGAAGAAAATCTTTTCGAAACGCTGGACGCGCTGACGTCGCCGAAACTGTTTAACCGCTCGCCCGGCAGCATCCTGGTTTCAACTGTCGGCGTGACGGACGGCATGAGACGCTGTGCCGAGCGATTTCCCAAAGTGAATCTGGCGTTGAGCCTGCACAGCGTAAACCCGGAAGTCCGCCGCGAACTGATTCCGCTCACAAAGAAACATCCGCTGGATGAACTCCAGGAAACGATCCGCGAGCTGAACCACCGACAGGGCATCCCGGTGATGATCGAGTATCTCATGCTGGCGGGAAAGAACGACTCGGCAAACGACGCGTCTCAACTGGTCGACTGGCTGCACGGCCTGAACGTCCACGTCAACTTGATCCCGTACAACGAAATCGAAGACGCTCCGCACCTCACCGGCACCGCGGACGCAACGATCAGAACCTTCGCGTCAACCTTGAAAGAGTCCGGCCTGACAACCACCGTGCGATACTCCCTCGGCAGCGACATCGCCGCCGCCTGCGGCCAGCTCGTCAGAAAAGAAAACCGCCAGCAGGCAATGGCCAGCAACTGGGAACTGCCGCGCGTGTAGCGTGTAGAAGAGTCCGGCTCGTTCTGCGGATTACTCGCGGCCCAAACGCTGGATCAGAACGTGGGCGACGTCGCTGCGTCTTAACACGCCGACCAGAGTCTGCGGTTCATCACGCGACACGACCGGCAGGCAATCGTCGCCGGTTTTCTGAAAAATCTCGTGAGCATGCATCACCGAATGATCCGGATGCAGCACGTCGCGAACCGGCAGCGTCAAATCTTCAGCTCGCACCAGTGAAGTCACGGTCCGGTCGAACATTTCGTCGCTCAGTACGGAATATCGAATCACTCCGATCACCTGGCTGGCCGTGTTAACAACCGGATAGACGTTGTCATGACTGTGCTCGATGTGGTCAATGATTTCCGCGAAATCGGCAGATTCCGGAATCCCACGGACACCTCGCTGAACCAGCCGCTCGATGGTGATATCTGATGACGGAGCCTGTCCGGACAGCAACCCGCTGATCGACAGACGAATGCTGTCCCATAGGTCACGAACCTCGCCCATCGGCGTCGCCGACGTGTGGCGGATCGCCGCGGCGATCGGAACTTCACCCGACCTCAACACGGCCTGACGGATCAGCAGCGGGCCAATGATTTCGAACAGAACGACCGAACCGAGGATTACGGTCTGTACCGGACGACCGAGTTCCGGGATCTGATGCACGACTGCCGTTGACAATGCGATCGCTGCACCTGCCTGCGACAGTTGTGTTGGGCCAAGCCAGTTTCGCAGTTCAGGAGATTGACCGGTGATTCTGGCCGCGACGTGAATACCAACCGTCTTCCCAAGAATTCTCAACGCGATATACGCCGCTCCAATCGCACCGGCATTCATAAACGCCTGCATGTCGAGTTCCGCTCCGTGAACGGCAAAGAACAACACAGACAGCAGGCCGCCCAGATGATCGAGTTCTCCGGCGATCTGCTTCCCAACGTCGGACGAGTTGGCCACCGTCAGCCCCATCGCCAGGAAGGTCAGCATGTAAGGCAGCTCCAGCGATTCGCAGAGTCCCAACGCAATCGTTGTCGTCGCGACCAGAACCGAAAGCCAGCGCCGCGAGTGCATCAGGCCGCAACCAAAGCTCACCATCAGGCCGGCAATCAGGCCGATTCCCATCGCTCCAGCAATGTCTTTCAACATGCCGCCAAGTTGGGGTAGAAACTCGCCCGTCGATTCCGGACTCATCATCTGAATCGTCAGCAACACGATTTCGAATCCGATGATCGCCGCCAGATTGTTCAGGACGACCAGGATGCCTGCGTTTTGCGTGACCGGACCTTCGGAACGGAGTTCGTTCAGCACGAGCACCGTTGTCGCGGGAGCAGTAGCCAGTGCCAA
>JADHNX010000374.1 GCA_016779365.1 Planctomycetaceae bacterium | reverse complement strand
TCCTGATCGACCTGGTCATCCCCACGGACGGCACCTATTACATACGGGTTGAGTCGGCGAATGGAGTTGCGACGGGTGACTACGAACTCTTTGTCTACAGCTTTGCCGCTGATGCACCGGCAACAGGCCCCGTCAATAGCACGTTTGTTCCGTCGACAGCCGGAGTAACTTTGATCGGTGGGGCAGGGAATGACACTCTGGGCGGTACCGAGAATGGTGACCTGTTGATTGGGAACGGCGGCGACGATGTCATTGTGGCCGTAGGCGGTGACGACACTGTTTACGGTGGAGGTGGAGCTGACCTCATCGACGGTGGCGACGGAAACGACCAACTCGATGGACAGGGCGGCAGAGACACAATCACCGGCGGTGCGGGTAATGACTTTGTCGATGGCGGGACAAGTTCTGACGTCATCTACGGAGACGACATTGCGGGAACGCTGTCCGGCAACGACACGATCACTGGCTCAGCTGGAGCTGACTTCATTGCAGCCGGAATGGGCGACGACATCGTCTACGGCGGCAACGACGACGACACAATCTTCGGCGAAGATGGTCAGGACACGATCTTCGGTCAGGGCGGCGCGGACGTGATTAACGGCGGAGCAGGTGACGACATGATCGTCTGGAAGCAGGACGGGCAGGACGTCATTGACGGCACCGATGGGCGTGATCAGGTTGAGGTTCGAGGAACATCCGGTGCGGACTCGATCACGGTCGGTCAGTCTGGCAGCACTCTGACCGTGACAGGTGGCGGATCGACACTCAACCTGCCTAACGCGTTGCAGGACTTTGCCAACGGACTCGAAGAACTGGTCATCAACGGTGGTAACGGGGCGGACCAGATCACCATTACCGATGTCAACAATGTCGGGTCGATTCTGATTACAGCCAACGGGCAGAACGGCGACGATACGATCAGTGCCGCTGGAGCAATGCTTGGCGTTGCGAACCTTCAGCTCGACGGAGGCAATGGCAACGACACTCTGACCGGTTCGACTGGCAGCGAGACGCTTCGAGGCAGTGCCGGCGACGATTCACTCAGCGGCGGCGATGGTGACGATACGCTCGTCGGTGGTGACGGACAGGACGTGCTGAACGGTGACGCCGGTCGAGACATCCTGAGAGGGAACTTCGGCAACGACACACTCGATGGCGGAGATGGTGACGACACTCTGGAAGGAAACGAAGACAGCGACATCCTGAGCGGGGGCGACGGAAACGACTCGATCAGTGGAGGCCTCGGCAACGACGTTCTTGACGGTAAGAGTGGTGACGACATCCTGTTCGGCGGCGACGGGAAAGACGTACTGCTCGGCGGGGCAGGGGATGACACGCTCGACGGTGGCCGAAACCAGGACACACTCCGCGGCCACAGTGGCAACGACAAACTCCGCGGCGATCACGGGAACGACATGCTGTTTGGCGGGACAGGCAATGACACCATCGATGGCGGAGACGGTGAAGACACCATTGATGGCGGCAGTGGCAACGACGGCATTGTCGGCGGAAACGGCAACGATCAGATCAACGGAATGGGTGGTAACGACACAATTCTTGGCGGCGACGGCGACGACCTGATCTCCGGCGGCGCGGCTGCGGACACGTTGCTCGGTCAGGAAGGCGACGACGGGATCAGCGGTAACGGCAGTCCAGATGTGATCGACGGCGGAGAAGGCGTCAACAACCTGTCCGATGCCGATTCGATGGTCGACCGAGTCTTCACGTCGGGAATGCCGTTTGAGCTGACAGCCGAGATTCTGGCGAATGTTGACGCCAGCAACTGAGAAGACTGACCGCCGGTCGCTCGACAGCGCATCCAGCCGGGTCGTTCGACAGCGCATTCAACAGAGCAGCAGAAACGAAAAAACCGCGAGGGGCTGCCTCGCGGTTATGGAGAGTCTTTTCCGGTGACCTGCCCTTTTACTCGTCCATGATCTGCGTTTCTTTTTCAGAAGCGGCTGCGTTGATCATGCCTTCAAATTTCTTGGTCAACGTCTGAACGTCGTCCTTCACGGTGTCACGCTGGTCTTCGGACATTGATTTGTCCTTCTCAGCGCTATCGGCATGTTTGTTCGCGTCACGTCGAATGTTACGAATGGAGACTCGCGAGTCTTCGGCGAACTCTTTGATCCGCGACACCATTTGCTGGCGACGTTCACGTGAAAGCGGCGGAACGTTCAGCCGGATGACACGCCCGTCGGACATCGGAGCCAGACCAACGTCGCTCGACTGAATCGCCTTGACGATCTCGTTCATCGTTCCGGCGTCGAATGGTCGGATCAGAATCTGCTGAGGCTCCGGGACCGTGATATTGGCGACCTGCTTGAGCGGCGTCTGAGATCCGTAGTAGTCGATGCGGATCGAGTCGACCAGGCCAGGCGTTGCGCGACCGGTTCGAAGGCCTGACAGCTGCTCAGTGAAAACGGTGACTGCTTTTTCCATCCGCTCTTCGGCGTCGAGAAGAATTTCGTCAGCGTCCATGATGTGTTCCTTAAGGGGTTCCGATAGCGAAAGATTTAAGTTACTTGAGTCGGTCTCGATGGAATTGTTGCTGCCCGAACGGTGAGGTTCAACATCGCGAGCAGTCAGCATCGAACAGCGTTGCCGGAATGAGCAAACAGTTAACCGACGCGTGTGCCAATTTTTTCCCCGGAGATGACTCGCTCCAGGTTGCCTTCTTTCTGATAGTTGAAGACGACGATCGGGATGTTTTGCTCCATACAGTGGTGCATCGCCTGAGCGTCCATGACCTTCAGATCCTGATGCAGAACTTCCTGAAATGAGATGTCGGAGTACTTCACGGCGTGTGGATTCTTTTCCGGATCGTCAGAGTAAATTCCATCGACTCGAGTTGCCTTCAGCACGACGTCCGCTTCGATTTCCCTCGCTCGCAGAGCGGCGGCAGTATCCGTCGTCACAAACGGACTGCCGGTTCCAGCGGCCAGGATGACGACTCGGCCTTTTTCGAGATGACGGACACAGCGCCGGCGGATGAATGGCTCAGCGACACCTTCCATGCGGATGGCGGTTTGCAGGCGAGTGGGCACACCGGCGTTCTCCAGTGCGTCCTGCAGGGCGAGGCCGTTGATGCAGGTTGCCAGCATTCCCATGTAGTGAGCTGTTGGCGGGTTGATCGATGCGCTGAATGCGGCGAAATCTCGACCGCGAAGAATGTTGCCACCACCGCAGACAATGGCGATCTCTACGCCCGTGTCGTGAACGCGGCGAATCTGCTGTGAGATGCTGGAGACCTCAGCCATCGTGATGCCGGACTCGCCGCTTCGGCAGAAACTATTGCCGCTTAGTTTGAGCAGGACTCGTTTGTAAGCAGCTCCCGATACTCTGGAAGAAGAGCTTTCCAGCTCAGACATCGTTCATCTCCGGTTGAAGAATCCGTTCTCGACGCCGTCAATTTTGCGTCACCGACAGGAAGATTAGCGAGATGATCTGCGATGGCCAGTGACCCAACGAAACGAGGGACAAAAGAACGATGTCTTTTGTCCCTCGAAATTATTCAGCGTCAAAGATGACGACAGTCGTCTCTAGTTGCCCAGCGACCAGCGTGTGAATCCGACAGCTTTGTAACCGGATTCAGCAAGTGCCTGACTGACTGTTTTTGAATCGTCTTTGGCAAAGGCCTGGTAGGTTAGAACACCCTGCTCGACATAGAAGTTTTTCATTCGTCCGTCAACGATCTTGTCGACGATGTTATCTGGTTTGCCTGAAGCCTTCGCTTCTTCCGTGAGGCTCGCCCGTTCAGCATCGACGGCTTCCTGAGACAGGTTGTCGGCGTTACAGAATGCAGGTCGCAACGCCGTAATGTGCATGGCAACGTCGCGCAGAAGGTCAAGGTTTCCAGAGTCACCTTCTGCCTGGAAGAGTGCACCGTTCTTGCCGTCGTGGTGGACGTAGCCGTTGACCGGGCCAGCGACGCGAGCGATTCGTCCGACGACGATCTTTTCGCGAATCTGGTTGGTGATATCTTCCCAGAGGTCCTGCAGCGTCTTGCCTGCAACTTCTGGAGCCGGCTGAGCGAGCAGTTCTTCGGCAGTTGCGGCACCTGGGCCGTTCAGCAACTGGCTGGCACACTGGCGAGAGAAGGACCGAAATTCTTCGCTGGAAGCAACCGGGGCCGACTCGCATTGAACTTCGACCATCGCGCCTTCACTGCCGTCTTCCTTGATAGCAATTTCGATCAGACCTTCCGTCGTTTCGTTGTCGGCACGTTTGATCTGAATCTTCTTGAACTGCTCTCGAAGGATTTCAATGGCTTTTGCTTCGTCGCCGTCGGCTTCCACGAGTGCCTTTTTGCAATCCATCATCGGGAGAGTTGTTTTTTCACGCAGCGCCTTAACGGCGGCGGCTGTAACTGCAGCCATGTCGAATTTCCTTCTGCTGGTTTCTGGATAAAAACGAGAGAATGCTGTTCCCGAACAGAATCCCTTCCGGTACGGGAGCACGGTGATAAGAGCGTCTGAACTGCGGCGACGGTGCAGTCGCCATCTGACACAGAGACGTCAATCAGAGTTCAGAAACCAACAGCCCGGCGAGCATACTCGCCGAGCTGCTGGCTGATTTTTATAGCAATTACAGGCTTGGAACGGCCTTCGGTTCTTCAACGACTTCTGCCTTGTCGGCTTGCGGCAGCGATCCGCGACCTTCGTTGATGCCAGCGACAAGCTGATCGAGGATCAGGCGAATTGACCGAATGCTGTCATCGTTGCCAGGAATCGGCAGGTCGACGGTGTCTGGATCTGAATCCGTATCGATCAGGGCGACAATCTTGACACCCATCAAACGGCATTCATGAATACAGTTCTTTTCGGCACTGGCATCAATCACGACCACCGCTTCCGGAATTCGGTTCATGTTCCGAATGCCTTCGAGGTTTCGTTTGACCTTTTTGAATTCGCGACGCAGAGTGGACTGTCGCTTCTTTGAGTACGAGGCCAGTTCACCACTCGACTCGAGCTGTTCCAGCTCTTCCAGCCGCTTCAGTCGGCCTCGAATGGTGCGAAAGTTGGTCAGCATTCCGCCGAGCCAGCGTTCTGAAACGTACGGCATGCCACAGGCGGCGGCGGCTTCCATGACAGGCTCTGCAGCCTGACGCTTGGTCCCCACAAAAACGACCAGGCTTCCCTGCGAGGCGACCTTCTTCAGGTACTGCTGTGCTCGCATGAGCCCGCGAACTGTTTCTTTAATGTCGATAATGTGAATCAGGTTGCGACGACCATAAATGTATGGGCGCATTTTGGGATTCCATCGACTGGTGCGGTGTCCGAAGTGGACGCCAGCTTCAAGCATTTCCTTTACGTTAATCTTCAGCATCAATTCATCCTTTGCCGTTATCCGGCCGCAACGAATGCGTCGCGTTTTCACACTTCGTCCGGGAGAGAAACCAACGAGGAATCTGTCCCACTCTTATTCACCGATTGTGGGCAAGTCACCTGCCCGAAAACGGAGCCGGAACCCCAGGGAATGCCTCTGGAACCAGCCAGCCAGCTTCGCGAGCATTTTGCAGGAATGCTCGGCAACGAAACTCGCAGAAGAAGAGCAGAAGCGTTGTGGTCGTCCACGAAAGCGACTTCTGAAAAGCTCGTCCACCACAGAGGCAGGCGAATCGCGGCAAATGCTAGCCACATCAATACTTTGCGTCAAACGTCGGATCCGGCCCCCTGTCTTCGTCGTGTGTTGCTGGAAGAGTAGCGGGGCCGGCCTTTAGACTCAGACACGTGGCGTGGCTGAAACGCCGCGAATTGGTCCGGAATCGTACCCGGACGAGAATCTTTATCGACTTCTTCGGCGGAGTTCTGAAATGGCCGCTCA
>JADHNX010000373.1 GCA_016779365.1 Planctomycetaceae bacterium | reverse complement strand
TATCTGGGCCTGGCCGCGATCCGTGGGACTCCGGAGCAGCCAGATCTGGTCATCAGTGCCGGTGCTGAGACGCTGAATGCGGGGCAATCAGCAGTGTCCGAAAACAGCGAGAACCGACTGGCCATGCCGGACGTGTTCGAGTTTGCCGTGCAGATGCGACGCTTCGATCAGACAAAACTGTTGAGCCGCCTCGCTGAAAACGGAGAGCTTGATGGGGCACTGGTCGATGAACTCGCTGATGTCGTTGCCGGGTTTCATGCCAGGGCTGAACGACTTCCGGACTTAACGAACGACGACGCGACCGCAACTGACGATGACGACGATTGTGAGATGGACGATCGTGAATGGATCAAGCCGCTCGCCGCAGCCGCTCATGAGAATTTTGACGCGTTGCAGCAACGTCTTGACCAGCCAGCTCAGCAGTCACTGCTCAGGCAGCTTGAAGACTGGACCGATTTCGAACTCACCAGCCTGAAAGATGTGCTGCAGTTTCGTCGTAAGAACGGCATGGTCCGAAACGTCCACGGCGACCTGCATCTCGGGAACATCGCAATCGTCGATGGAAAAGTCTGCCTGTTTGACTGCATCGAGTTCAACGACGATTTTCGCTGGATCGATGTCATGAGCGAAGTCGCGTTCGTGGTGATGGACCTTGAAGAACGAGGTCTGACTGAGTTCGGCTGGCGGTTTCTAAACCGGTATCTCGAACGCGTTGGCGACTACGAAGGCGTGCGAGTGCTGCCGTTCTTTCTCGTGTACCGGGCATTGATTCGAGCGAAGGTCGATGCCATTCGGCTTGACGATGAATCTCTCGACCAGCCTGAACGACGCTTGCTTCGCGAGGAGCTCGACAGTTGCCTGGAAACAGCCGACGAAGATCACGACTTCGTTCCGCCGGCTCTGATCCTGATGCACGGCGTGTCCGGCAGCGGAAAATCGCACGTCGCGCAACACTTGCTGGAAAAGCTTCCGGCTGTGCGTGTGCGATCGGACGTCGAACGCAAGCGCCTGTTCGACCTTGTTTCGGAAGCTCGACCGACTCCCTCGCAGACCGCTGAGATGTATTCTGCCGAAGCGTCGCAACGCATTTACGAGCGACTGCTCTGCCTGGCCGACACGCTTTTACTGACCGGTTATCCGGTCATCGTTGATGCCACATTCTTGTCGAACGAATCACGGCAGCCGTTTCTGGACATGGCCGCTGCTCACTGCGCGAAAACGATCATCGTCGAATGCTCGGCACCGGAAAAGATTCTCCGTCAGCGAGTCGCCAAGCGTTTGCTCGCAAACAATGACGCGTCCGATGCCGATGTTGACGTGTTGAATCAGCAGCTCCCGACTATTGATCGGCCACGCGATGCGGAGTCCACACACGTGTTGAGAATCGATACCTCTGAGGCCGACGGCCTCAACACAGCACTTGCGGAGCTTTGCCGGCTGCTTGCAGGTCAGACAGCTTTCGGGCGTTCGAATGTCGGCTCGAAAGAGCATTGAGGTCTCGTGGCTGGACTGTCCTTTGCCTGGGGGCTCGGCGCAAAGTAAAGGCCGCCATCGTTTTGCGATGACGGCCTGCGGAAGGAGCGGAGAGAGGGGGATTTGAACCCCCGGTGCCTTGCGGCACACAGCATTTCCAGTGCTGCACAATCGGCCACTCTGTCATCTCTCCGAAGCTCGATGGTCTGCTCTCGTGGCCGAGCCGGCAGTCATGCTGCCAAAGCAAACCCATTTAAGTGTGAAGCCGCTTTCAGTCCTTCAAATAAAGGCCGGCACGACGCTAACTCACGTATTCCAAATGTTTTTCGGCTGAAAACCGGCGCCGCTGAAATGAAGTTGCTCTGCGAAATTATTCCGCAGCGGCTGCTTCTTTGCGTTGCAGGCATTCTGCTTCGCGGGCGGCGACTGCATCGACAGCGCACATCCGAGTTCGAATCTGGCGACAGTTTGCGTCCAGATTTCTCCAGATCGGGTCGCGCTTTCGGTCGCTGGCGGCAACTTTCTTCTCGTCGAGAACGCTGACGTACTTAGCGAGCTTTTCTCGGGCGATAGTGAGCTGTCGGTCGAGTGAATCCTGTGTCTGTCCCATGATCGCAAAACCTTGTTCGTCAGCGGGCCAATTCAGGCCCTTTCAACTTCTTCTGAATTTGTACAAGTCAGCCTTTGGGCGGCTGAGGAATCGGGCATTGTGGCGATCTATGCCGAGTTGATCAATGGGTCGCGTCGGAAATCATCCACTTCGAGAAACGAGGCCGCTGGAGAGTGCCTGTTTGCCGATAAAATGTGTTGTGAACTGTCTGCGAGTGCTGTTTCGTCTGGAGTGGCGTTTCTGTGCGGAGCGGGGTTGCGGAGTTGTCAGAATCGTCGACATTACGACCCGTGTCGAAAATCGGTCGATTGGTGTCAATCGGAGCCACGAAAACATGGGTCAAAATAGAATCTGCTCCCCGACGCACGTGTGGCAAATTTCCATGGTTGTAAGAATTGTCTTCGCCTTTGCCTGCGTCGTAGGAATGTTGCCAGCGAACACCGTTCAGGCACAAGGGAATGCCCTGACTGAGCAGGCCGTTCTGAAGTCGATCATCAGCGGGCAGAAGGCACTGATCGCTCAGCAAGGCGCGAATGGGGCGTGGAACTCGGCAGACCATGTCTTGGGCACGACGGCCCTGGCGACACTGTCACTGCTCAACTGCGGTATGAGTCCTGACGATGAGCCGGTGCGTAAGGGGCTGGAGTACCTTCGCTCGATCGATGAACCGGACGGGACGTATGAGATATCGCTGTTGCTGATGGTTTATGCGGCCGCCAAAGACGCCGCCGACAAGAGATTCCGGATGCCGGATCTGGTCACGCGTCTTGAGACTTCTCAGAAGGCGTTCGGTCCGATGAAAGGCTGCTGGAGCTACTCCACGAACAAGAACGCCGTGATCGATACCAGCGGCGACCACAGTAATGGCCAGTTCGCCGTCCTTGGTTTGTATGAAGCGGCCATGGCCGGCGTTCCTGTTGATCGGGAAGTATGGGAGAGCGCGAGGGAACACTGGGAACGCACTCAAAACGGTGACGGTGGCTGGGATTATTCGGCCGGCCGAAGCGCCAGTACCGGCAGCATGACTGTCGCGGGGATCGCCGTGCAGGTGATGACTTCGGCGATGCTGCGCGACGATGACGAACTTGACGTTGACGGAAATCCATCCTGCTGCGCGAAACCGAAGACCGATGAGTCACTCGAACGCGGACTCCGCTGGATGGCCAATCACTTTTCGGTTGCCAGGAATCCTGGAGCCGGTGCCTGGAAGTACTACTACCTCTACGGGCTGGAACGAGCGGGGCGTCTGAGTGGTCGTCGATTCTTTGGCGAGAACGACTGGTACCGCTCGGGGGCGCGCCAGCTTATCGGAATGCAGAACCAGCGAACCGGACAATGGGATCCGGCGGGCAACGCCACCGATGCCAACACCGCAACCTGCTTCGCTCTGTTGTTTCTTTCCAAGGGGCTCGCCCCCGTGCTGATCAACAAGCTGAAGTACGGCCCGGATGTGGCCGCAAAGGACGACATCGACGACTGGAATCGGCAGCCGGACGACATCCGCAATCTGACGTCACGGCTGACCGGTGCCGAAGGCTGGCCGAAGCTGATGACCTGGCAGGTGGTGGACATCGACCAGGCATCTGAAGACGGCACAGTCGGCGACATCAACCAGGCGCCGGTTCTGTACCTGTCCGGTTCGAGCCGTCCTGAATTTGACGACAGACAGATCGAAATGCTGCGAGAGTATGTGAACCTCGGCGGCTTCATTCTTGCAGTCAACAATTGCGGAACCGTTGAGTTCAAGGACGGTTTCAAAGAGCTGATCGAGAAGATGTATCCGAACGGCGAAACCAGTCTGCAACGACTGACGGCAGAGCATCCAGTCTTTCGCACGGAATACCTGCTGGATGCGGACAGCTCGGAATTGTGGGGCGCCGAGTTCGGCTGCCGCACCGCGATCATGTACGCGCCCGACGATCTTGCCTGTTTGTGGAACCGCTGGTCGAAGCTCGAACCACCAAACCGCCCCGCTCAGTTTTCAGGTCGCATCGAACGAGCAATGAGAGTGGGCACAAACATCATCACCTACGCCACCGGTCGAGAACCGGTTAACAAGTTGCGACGCCAGGAACTTGCCAGCCGCACAAACGACGAATCGCGAGTCAGCCGCGGGCTGGTCCAGATCGCTCAGGTTCGACACACCGGCGGCTGGGACACGGCTCCCACGGCGGCGCGAAACATTCTCACCGCTGTTAATCGAACCGTCGGGCTGACCGCTTCGACAGAACCAGCGACGATTCTGCTGTCCGACAAAAGTCTGTTTGATTACTCGATGCTCGTGATGCACGGTCGGCATGGATTCACCACAACCGCCGAGGAACGCGAGCACCTGCGGGAATACCTTTTGCGAGGTCGGCTGCTGATGGCTGATGCCTGTTGCGGAGCGAGAGCCTTTGACCATTCGTTCCGGGTCTTCATGCAGGATCTTTTTCCAGGGCAGAAACTCGAACGGATCCCAGTCGAGCACGAGCTATTTATCAGCGACGAGTTTCATAACTTGCGGAAAGTCGATCGACGGGTCGCCATTCAGGCAGAAAACGCCACGCTGGAAGGTGGCGTCGTCAGCGGTCCACCGTTTCTGGAAGGCATTAAAATCGACGGACGTTACGTCGTGATTTACAGCAAGCACGACATCAGCTGCGCCCTCGAACGCCAGGCGTCGCTCGCCTGCGCCGGCTACGTCACTGACGACGCTGTCCGCATCTCGGTGAACATCTTTCTGTATTCGATGCTGCGAAAAGGCGGGATCACCGCAACTCGGTAGTCGGTGCCTGGAGTTGTCTATCGACGCACGCGCCGCTAGCGTGTCTGGATCGAAGATTTGCACGAGTTGAGGCTCAGATTCCTCACGCATTCAATTTACAACGAAACGTACGTTTCAAGCACAAACGAGAACAGATATGTCCGATGCTGTCGCCGATATTGTTGTCATTGGAGCCGGTCCTGGCGGATATCCTGCGGCCTTTGCTGCCGCTGATCACGGCCTGAACGTGACGCTGGTCAACGCCGAGCCGTCGCCTGGCGGTGTGTGTCTTCAGCGAGGCTGCATTCCCTCGAAGGCGTTGTTGCACGTCGCGAAGCTGATCAATGAAGCGAAGGACGCCGAAGAGTGTGGACTGACTTTTGGCAAGCCGAAAATCGATCTCGATAAGCTGCGAGAATTCAAGAATTCCGTCATCGGAAGCCTGACCGGAGGCATTGGTCAACTGTGCAAGTCGCGTGGCGTGAATCTGGTCGAGGCGTACGCCACGTTCGTCGACTCCAACACGCTGGAACTCGCCAGGCCGGACGGTTCAAAAGAAACGCTCCGCTTCAAGCACGCGATCGTCGCGACGGGTTCTTCACCGGCGATGCCGTCGTTCTTCGATCTTGGCGATGACCGGGTGATGGACTCGACCGGCGCCCTGGCTCTGGCCGACGTTCCGAAAAAACTGCTGGTGGTCGGCGGTGGTTATATCGGCCTGGAAATGGGTTCGGTTTACGCGGCCCTCGGCTCCGAAGTGACGGTCGTCGAGATGCTGTCCGGACTTCTGCCGGGAGCTGACCGAGATCTGGTGCGACCTCTTCAAAAACGCCTGGAGAAACAGTTCAAAGCGATCCATCTCAACACCAAAGTCGCCAGTCTGACCGCGAAGAAGTCGGGCATTGTCGCGGCTCTGGAAGGCGAAGGCGTTGAGTCTCCACAAACGTTTGACCGAGTTTTGATTTCAATCGGTCGCCGTCCAAACAGCCGTGGCTTCGGCCTCGAAAACACAAAGGTC
>JADHNX010000005.1 GCA_016779365.1 Planctomycetaceae bacterium | reverse complement strand
GAAACTCGATCTCAGCAGAACGTGCCCTTCATCAACCATTCGGGTGGCGACGCGTGGCGAACGGTCCGTACGGAACAGTACATCATCGGTGTCACCGATCCGGCTCCATTTACCATCGACGTCGATCAGCCGTCTGTCGCAATTGTTCGCGGTGGTGAACTGACGATTCCGGTTCGAATCACTCGGCACAATGGTTTTACAGGCAGCGTTGCCGTTCGATGCGGGAATGTCCCGCGTTCGATTTCCACACCACCGCCCATCATTGTTCCTCCCGAACAGAATGAATGTGTGATGCAACTGGGCGCCCAATCGAACGCGCCGCTGGAGTCGCTGCCGTTTTACGTCACCGGCAGCACGGTCCGAGATGACATTGACGATTTCCTTGGGACCGGGCACGTTCGAGCGTCGTCGAAGATCGTCACGCTGACGGTTGCTCAACCATTCATAGAACTGCTCGCACAGCCAGAGAGTATCCGCCGTGGCGAAAGCAAACCGTTCGTCTGGTCGGTCCGCCATTTGACACCATTCGAAGGGCAGGCCACGGTCACTTTGCTCGGATTGCCCAAAGGGCTGAGTGTCGTCGGTCCGGCCCCCGTGATCAGTCGAACGTCGACTGAAGCGACGTTTCAGTTGAAAGCAACCAGCGAAGCTCTGCTGGGGCAGGCGACAGGTCTGACCTGTGAGGTCCGCATACCGATCGGCGACCAGCACATTGTGCAACGTACGGGTAAAGGCATCCTGAGAATCGACCCGGCGGTTTCGCAGTGATGGAGAGAGGGCGAGTCCGGAGTCTCAAGTAATGGCTTATTCACTGTGAAGGTTCGAAATCAATGTCGTCTCGACTGCTAACCGCCGCATTCCTGCTGCTTGTTTCCCACACTCTCGGTCTCCCGCATGCTCCATCCTCGGCGATCGCCAACGATGTCAGTTTTCGACGTGACGTGATGCCAATCCTGTTTCGCGCGGGTTGCAATTCCGGGACATGCCACGGTTCGGCCCGAGGCAAAGATGGATTTCATCTGTCACTGTTCGGCTACGATCCCAGAGGCGACTACTTCCGCATCAGCCAGCAAATGATCGGACGCCGTATCAACGTGGCGCGGCCTGAACGCAGCCTGCTGCTGAGGAAGGCAATCGGCAAAGTGCCTCATACCGGTGGGAAGCTCTTCGACGCCGACAGCGAATACTACAACACTCTGCTGAACTGGATCGAAGCGGGAGCGGTCGACGACTCTGGACCAGTGCCCGAAGTCGTGGGTCTGGAACTCTCCAGCAAGAGTTTCGTATTCGACCGACCCGACATGAAGGACGCCATTCGCGTGACTGCTGTGGCCAGTGACGGTTCACGTCGCGACGTTACCACCCTGGCTCGATATCACAGTAATAACGCGAGCGTTGTCGACATCGACGCGGACGGGCATATCACCGCAACAGGCCCAGGCGACAGCAACGTGTTTGCCCGCTTCAACCGGTTTACCCTGGGCGCGGAAGTGATCGTCCTGCCATCGGCCGAAGGTTTCGAATGGCCGGCCCCGCCGGTTGTGAACTATATCGACCGACTTGTGTTTGACCGTTTGCAGAAACTGCGCATCGTCCCGTCGGAACTGTGCGACGACGAATCTTTTTTGCGTCGAGTCACGCTCGACCTGGCCGGACGGGCACCGACCGTCTCCGAATATCACGCATTCATGTCAGACACCGACACGAAAAAGCGTGAACGCACAATCGACGCCTTACTGAAAGACGATGCTTTTGCCGATCTGTGGACGACTCTGTGGGCCGAACAACTGCGAGTGATGGGCGGCAACTACGCGCCCGTTGGAACTCACATTAAAGCGGCGGATGCGTTCTACGAATGGATCCGCACTCAACTGCGTAACGATCGCCCATTGAATGATTTCGTTTCCGAAATGGTCTCTGCTTCCGGAAGCAACCTGATCAACGGCCCGGCGAACATGTACACGATGCTGGTCCACGGGCCGCGGTTTCAGCCCAGGGCATTCGCTGCCGACTTTTCTCAGGTGTTCCTGGGCGTGCAGATTCAATGTGCCGAGTGCCACAATCATCCCTTCGATCGCTGGACGATGGACGATTATTACAGCTTCGTCAGTTTCTTTTCCGGCATGAAGCGGAAGCCCGGCGTCGAGCCACGTGAACAACGCATCTACTATGACCCGAAGACGCCACCAGCCAGACACCTCGTCGACGGTCGTCCGATGCCCGCCCGAACGCTCGGTGCCACGACACCAGTCGACCACGATGGCGACCCGCGTCGAAAACTCGCCGCGTGGCTGACGTCGCCGAACAACGACATGTTCAGTCGCAACCTCGCAAATCGCATCTGGGCTCAACTGATTGGTCGAGGTGTGGTGGAACCGGTGGACGACGTCCGGATCAGCAATCCAGCAACCAACGAACCACTGCTGGCTGCGTTATCGTCCAGTCTCGTCGACTCAGGTTTCAGCCTCAGAAGCCTCGTCCGGGATATCTGCAATTCGCGTGTTTACCAGTTGAGTTCTCAACCCAACGAGTCGAACCGACGTGACACGCGCCAATTTTCTCACGCGCGACTGCGACGCCTGCGAGCCGACGTGCTGATGGATTCAGTGGTGACGGTCACCGGTGTCCCGCGCGGCTTCAGTGGCTTTCCCGCAGGCACGCGAGCCATTGATGTTTACCCCCGACTCGCTGGCGACACCGGCGGCCCGCAGTTTGGAGATCAGTTCTTTGAGACATTCGGACGTTCCAGCCGAGCCACGATCTGCGCCTGTGAAACCAAAACAGAGCCAACACTGTCACAAGCACTGCACCTTGCCGTCGGCGACACGCTGCGTTCCCGCCTTGGAGCCAGCGGGCAGATCAGAAAGCTGGTCGAGTCCAACAAGTCGCCCGAGGCCATCATCCGGGAACTGTTTGTTCTGGCGCTGAGCCGCCAGCCAGCAGACGAAGAAGTTAACGCCATGCACACGCTGGTGACGGAAGCGGGCAGTGACCCGGCGGTCTACGAAGACGTCCTGTGGGGACTGCTCAATTCAACCGAATTCGCCTTCAACCATTGAAAGAAAATGCCCCATGAAACAAGTGACACTGCTACTGGCACTTTCCACCGCACTGGGACTCGCTGCTCCGGCATGTGCCGAAACACCGGCGTCTTCGGCAGCGCTGCTTCAACCGTTTGTCGACAAGCACGAACTTGCAGGGGCAGTCGCGCTGGTGGCCGACAAGGACAAAGTTGTGTCCGTCGAGACCGTCGGGTTTGCGGACATCGAAGCGGGCAAACCAATGAAGGCAGATTCGGTCTTCTGGATTGCCTCTCAGTCGAAAGGAATCACGGCTGCGGCTGTGATGATGCTTGTCGATGAAGGAAAGATTTCGCTCGACGATCCCGTCGAAAAATACCTGCCGGAGTTTCGTGGGCAGATGGTTGTTGCGGGCAAAGACGGTGACAAAGTCAAACTGAAAAAGCCGTCACACCCCATCACAATCCGCGAAGTGCTCAGCCATGTCAGCGGTTTACCGTTCCGGTCGGACATTGAACAGCCGACGCTTGATGCATTGCCGCTTGCGGACGCGGTAAAGAGTTACGCGACTACGCCGCTGCAGACCGAACCGGGAACTCACTACCAGTACTCGAACGCGGGCATCAACACGTCGGCTCGAATTATCGAAGTCGTCACGGGGCAGAAGTATGAAGACTTTATGGACGAGCGATTGTTTAACCCGCTCGGCATGAAGGACACAACGTTCTGGCCGAACGAAGACCAGATCGATCGCCTGGCAAAGTCGTACCGACCAAATGCGACGAAAGACGGTCTCGTCGAGTTTCCATTTGGCCAGTTGCTCTACCCGTTGAACGATCGCAGCAAGCGATTCCCGATGCCGGCTGGCGGACTGTTTTCGACGGCTCAGGACACGGCTCTGTTCTGCCAGATGCTCTTGAACGGCGGCGAGCTGAATGGCAAGCGTTACCTCAGCGAAGCGGCGTTCAAGGAACTGACAACGCGACAGACACCAGCGTCGATTCCCAACAGTTATGGTCTTGGTCTGGCCGTTGGTGCTGACTGGTTCGGCCACGGCGGAGCCCACGCAACCAACATGGAGATCCGCCCGGCTCAAGGCATCGTCATGATCTGGATGGTCCAGCACGGCGGCTTCCCAGGTGAAGGCGGAAAAGCCCAGGGCGTATTCAAGAACTGGGCAATGCAACGTTTCGGGAAACGGTAGAATGATTTTTTCTCGCACATTCAACGCTTGCACGGTTCTGTGCACAATGATTCTGTGCTCGCTGCCGACTCAACGGACGACCGGCGCACCCGACGACACGTTCTTCGAGAAGCAGGTCCGGCCTCTGCTGGTAAAGCGTTGCTACAAGTGTCACAGCGGAACGAAGACAAGCGGCAGTCTCGCTCTGGACAGTCGAGCGGGCTGGCAACGCGGCGGCGAAAGCGGTCCCGCGATCATGCCCGGTCAGCCGGAGTCGAGTCTTCTGGTTCAGGCGATCAACTACGACGGCCTGGAGATGCCGCCCAACAAAGCGGGTGGCAAATTGAGCGATGCTGAGATTGCCATCCTCACCAAATGGGTGAAGCTTGGAGCGAATGACCCGCGAACCAAGTCGGTCCGTCACGGTGGAATGAGCAGCGAGCAGGCCCGGTCATGGTGGGCGTTTCAATCGTTGCCGAAATTGACTGAGCCGGTGGCACCGCAGGAAATTGACCGCTTCGTTGATGCCTCGTTGAAGACTCGCTCGCTGGTTAAGTCGTCTCCAGCCGATCGTCGCACGTTGATTCGACGGGCGACTTACGACCTGACCGGACTACCGCCGACTCCGGAAGACGTCGACCGCTTTGTGTCGGACGAATCCGACGATGCCTTTGCAAAGGTAATCGACCGACTTCTTGCGTCTCCGCAATACGGTGTGAAGTGGGGACGCCACTGGCTGGACGTTGTCCGCTACGCCGACACTGCTGGTGAAAACACCGATCGACCGCTGCCTCACGCGTGGCGATATCGCAACTGGGTGATCGATTCGTTCAACCACGATCTGCCGTTCGACCAGTTTGTTCGAATGCAGCTTGCCGGCGATCTTCTTCAACTTAACGACAAGACGATTGCAGACGGCGATGGAATTATTGCGACTGGGTATCTCGCGATCGCCAGGCGATTCGGACACGACATTGATAAAGACATTCATCTGATGCACGAGGATGTCATCGATAATGTTGGAAAGAACTTCCTGGGACTCAGCATCGGCTGCGCGCGGTGCCACGATCACAAATACGATCCACTGACGGCCGAGGATTATTACGCTCTGTACGGCATCTTCAGCAGCACGCGTTTCGCGTTTCCCGGCTGCGAGCCCAACGGGCAGCCACGTGACCTTGTGCCGCTGCTGACTCAGGCCGAGATCGATTCGCGAACAAACGCATGGCGTCAGCGCAACGAGAAAGCCGTTGCCGAAAAGAAACGCCTCGCCGAATCCAGCGATTCGATGCGAACGACTATCAGGGAGCTGGCGGCAAAGTCTTCACGATTGCTGGCTGAATCCAAAGTCGACGAAGGAGCCTCTGTTTCATTCGTCGATTCGAAGAGTGTCGCGCTCGATCAACTGCCTTTGAAGAAAGGCGAGATTCTTCAGCTGACCGTGTCGCCAAACGCCAGTCACGGTGCCGACACAACACTGGTTGAATGGGAGATCTCTGAGACGAGCGGCCCCAGACGCACCTGGAGTGTTGCGGACTTCATTTCCACTTTGACCGACGGCAATCCGCGCACGTTTGATGACGGATCGTCATGGAGTTTTCTGGACGTCACTGATGGCCCGGTGTTTCTGACTGAGAAAAAAGACGTTGTTGCGGAACGCAGCGATCTGAATGCGTGGAGCCTCGGCGATACTCCGTCCGTGCTGGTGAATCGTTCGACCGAGCCAATCAAAGTCTGGACGACACTGCCGCCGCGTTCGTTCTTTGTGCATCCGGGAGTAAATCGAAACGTCGCCGTCGCGTGGGTTTGCCCTGGCGACATGACCGTGACAGTTAAGGGCCGAGTTGCAGACTCTCATCCGGCGGGCGGTGATGGGGTTGCTTTTCGGCTCGATCATATCGCTGCTGAGAAGGCCGGTCCGGCATTGGTCGAACTCGGCATGCTGGCCAGTTCGCCGGACATCTTCGTTGAGCCGCAGCCGTCGATTCCAGTTGCCTATGCCGTGGTGGAAGGCAGCGTCGCGGATGCTTGCCTGCATCAACGCGGCGATCCGGAACAGCCTGGCGACGCAGTCCCACGACGATGGCTTTCGATCTTTGGTGGCGAGCCCGTTCCAAGTGAAGCCGGCAGCGGACGTCGGCAATTGGGTGACTGGATTGTCGGGCATCCACTCTCCGCACGAGTCATGGTCAACCGAATCTGGCAATGGCATTTGGGGCGAGGTCTGGTCTCTACACCCAACGACTTTGGTGCTCGCGGAGAGCGACCGTCGCATCCGGAACTGCTCGACTGGCTGGCCGCTGCCTTTCGCGAGAGTGGATACAGCGTGAAGTCCATGCACCGATTGATCATGCTGACAGACGCGTATCGACGCAGCAGTGAGGTCTCGGACTCTTCAGCGACAGACGATGCTGACAATCGATACCTTTCGCGATTCGCGAGACGCCGATTGAACGCCGAAGAGATACGCGACAGCCTCCTGGCAGCGGGAAACAACCTCGACACGTCACCGGCAGAGGCACATCCGTTTCCCGCCGAAGCGACGTGGAATTTCACGCAGCACAATCCTTTCTCCGCTGTTTACACGACCAGCAAACGCAGCGCATTTCTGATGGTCCAGCGGCAGCGACGCGATCCGTATCTGGCTTTGTTCGACGGAGCGGATCCGAATGCCAGCACTGCGGTGCGGCAACGAACAACCGTGCCGACTCAGGCGTTGTATTTCATGAACGCTCCCTTCGTGCATGAGCAGGCAGCAGGATTCGCCAGACGACTTCTTGCGGCCGATGTCCCCAATGATCACGCTCGGGTCCAGCTTGCCTTTCGCCTGTTGTATCAACGCCAGCCAACGCCAGCCGAAGTCGAGCATGGAGCAGTTTTCCTTGAGCAGTATCCAGGCAGCGACGACGAGAAATGGGCGGCCTGGTCACGAGTTCTCATTACGGCCAACGAGTTTCTTTATCTGGACTGACTCGGATGAAATCGAAATACGCACCCGATCGCCGTGCTTTTCTGAGATCCAGCGTGGCTGGGTCAATGCTCATGCCGGGAATCGTTCATCAGTTACTGGCTGACTCGAATGACCCGCTGGCTGAACGTCAGCCTCATTTTCAAGCCAAAGCAAAACGTGTGATCTTCCTGTTCATGACTGGAGGAGTTTCGCACGTCGACACGTTCGATCCAAAGCCGGAACTCACGCGTGACCACGGAAAAGAGATCAACGCCGACCACCCTGAAATCAAGGACCGACCAGGCTACGAACGCATTTACCTGAAACGCCCTCAGTGGGAATTCGCACCACACGGAAAATGCGGAACGGAAGTCAGCACTCTGTTTCCCCACGTGGCCGGATGCGTTGACGACATTGCGATGATTCGATCGATGCATACGTCGCATTCGAATCACTACAACGCGACGCTTGGGATGCACACTGGATCGTTCACGTTCTCGCGACCAAGCCTTGGTGCGTGGGTGAGTTACGGGTTGGGAACGATGAATCGGAATCTGCCCGGTTTTGTGGTGATTGCGCCGCGCCAGACTTACGCGGGCACGCAGGTCTATGCCAGTGATTTTCTACCCGGTGCTCATCAGGGAACTCTGGTCGTGCCGGGCTCAACACCAGTGGCCAATGTCACTCCGCAAATTTCACAGGATCGTCAGAAACTGGAACTGGCAGCGATTCGCGCGATGAACGCAAGGCATCTGGAATCACGCAATGACGATGCGTTGCTCTCGGCGCGAATGCAATCCTTCGAGACCGCGTTCGGCATGCAGATGGCCGTTCCCGAGGCGTTTGACCTTGGCGGAGAAAGCGACCAGACGCTGCAGAACTACGGCCTGCAGCGAGGGCAGACTTCGGGCTTCGGCTGGCAGTGTCTTGCTGCGAGAAGGCTGGTTGAACGCGGAGTGCGTTTTGTTGAATTGATCGACACCGGATCGTCAGGCAACTGGGACGCTCACGGCGACATGATGTCTCACATTGGCTTGGCAAAGAATGTCGACCAGCCGATCGCCGCGCTGCTGAAAGATCTGAAACAAAGCGGGATGCTGGAAGACACACTTGTTGTATGGACCACCGAATTCGGTCGCACGCCATTCAACAACACTGCCGACGCCAAAGGTCGCGAGCATCACCCCTGGGCATTCACGTCGTGGCTCGCCGGAGCAGGAGTCAAGCCCGGCATCGTTCACGGTGCCACCGACGAACATGGCTTACGGGCGGTCGAGAAGCCAGTCCACGTTCACGATTTTCATGCCACCATTCTGCACCTGATGGGCTTCGACCATGAACAACTCGCCTATCGCCACGCCGGCCGCGACTACCGCCTGACCGACGTGGAAGGACAGGTGGTGTCCGACATACTCGCTTAAAAGAACGACTGTTAAGAACGGTTTCGGCGTCTGAGAGTGACTCAACCAAACGCCTGACTCTGAAAGAGAATCCGAGCAACACGACGGCCGACTCAACCGAAGTGACTTACATCGAAGAACTCGCCGGGGCCGGCAATACGGAAGCCTTCAAACGACCCAAAGTGCAGATCAGCATCCTGCTGACGACCACCAGCCTGAATTCTTCGTCCGCGTCAGTCCCGCATTCAACGAATTCAAAACTTACCAAAGTGCTTTTCAGACACGCACTGCCTCGATCCGGCAGGGCGATTGCATGTTAAGTCATGGTCTGAGCAGGACTTTGGTGAGGTAGTTTTCGTCGAGGGCGGCGAAGATGCGTTTGGTTTTCACTCCGACTCTCGCTGTGGGTTCGTTCTTCAGCAGAGTGATTTAGACGCCGGGCAGAACACGTAGCGCCGGGCAGGTGGTGGCCGTCGGATGAAAACCCGAGCGTCCAGATGATCACCTGTGGGAGTCATTTCAAACTTTCGGAAGTTCCGAAATCCTTTGAATTGGATTGCTGCAGGAGACAAGGGTGTTCACGAACATTGATCAATGGATTGCAATTCGCCGGCGCGTTCTGAATGGCGAACTGAGCAAGCGGGCAGCGTGTGCCGCGTACGGCATTCACTGAGACACGCTGACGAAGATTATGACTCACAGTGAGCCGCCGGGTTACCGGTTGACGAAGCCTCGAAGCTGGAGCAGTTTCTGCCGGTCATTCACGAGATTCTGAAGAGTGACCGGAATGTTCATCGGAAGCAGCGTCACACGTCTGGAGACAGACGCTCAAAACGGCCCCACTTCGGGGAGATGATCGGCGTTGAAAATAGACCAACCGTAGCAGTCTCTGGAAGCTCTGAGCCATTTTGGCTTGCAGCTTCGGGGAAGAAGGATGTTGACGGTGGACGATTCCGGACGGATCAGGCGCGCTCATCGTGATGGAATGAGCATTCGCAGGATTGCCAGGCGGTTTCATCATTTGCGGTCGAAGATGCGGCAGATTCTGCGGGATGAATCTGAGCCGGAGCCGTACACGAAGCGGTCGAGACCTTCAACTTCAAAACCCAGCCATCGCGAAACCATTTCTGCAAAGCCTCAACACCACAGGCGCCGAGTGGGAACAGCCACACAAACCCGCCGGCATGAAAACCGCAGCGCCCGGTATCAACCCCACCCGCTGGGGCGACTGACGGCGTGATCCGTCGGTCCACGAAGTCCGTCATGAACCGTGGTGCAGCAGATTCTGCAATGCGTCTTCGAGGCGTGGCCACTCAAATTCAAAACCATCTTCGTTAAGCCTTTTAGAGACGACATAACGACCGTAAAGGGCAAGGTCTGGGTCGGTTTTAAGGATGTAATGCGCACCGAAGCGGACCATCCAGCTGAAAGCCCGAATTCCGATAGGCATTCGGACGGCCCGGCGCAGATGCTTCATGAACTCTGCCTGTGAGACGGGGTTGGGCGATGAGGCAATGAAAGTTCCGTTCATGGTCTCGTCGGTAAGGCCTCGCTCGAAGAGACGGTTGAGGTCTGCCTCGTGAATCCAACTCATACCTTGTGTGCCTGAACCAATCTGTCCGCCCAGACCGATTCTCGCCAGGAAGCCAAGTGCGGCGAGCGCGCCCCCACCAGCGCCGCGGTCACGTCCGACGACAAAACTGGAGCGAAGAACAACTCCACGCTGAGACGGCAGCACGCTGGCATAGAATGCTTCTTCCCAGGCTTTGCCCACAAAGGGGGCAAAGCCACAGCCCAGACTCGAATCTTCCGTGCAGACTGCGGAAGGGGGATCTCCGTAGATGTGCGCAGTACTCATCTGCACCCACACAGGAGGCGGCGAATTGATGGACCGCATTGCCTTGCCGAGCACGCGAGTTGACTCGACTCGCGATCTGAGAATCTCATCCTGATGGTCGGGAGTTTTGACACAGTCCACACTGCGACCGGTCAGGTTAACCAATCCGTCAGCTCCAACCAGCTCTTCCTGCCAATGCCCCAGCGTCCGCGCATCCCAGCGTCGATGCTTCCACGGCCCGGTCACTTTGGGCTTGTTCCGAGAAAGAATGATGACCGCAGCACCACCTTCGGCCAGGTAATGAGCCAGTGAGACGCCGAGAAATCCGCTGCCGCCGGCAACAACAAATCTCTTCTGTTCAAACGATTCAAACGACATGCTGCCTCCTACTAAATTGACATAGTCGGAACCGCAGGTCAGTCTCACGATTAACAGCACCAGGATGGAAGAATGCCAGAAATGTGCCCCTTGTTCGGTATGCCAAGATGTCCCAGCCAGCTCACTGTGACTCTTTTCGAGTTTCAAAGTTGCTGATCGATTTCAGGCAGTTTAACTCCGAGCGATTTCAAACCGCTGAAATATGGAAAGACTCTATTGATCATGTTCCAAAGTCATGCATTCATGTGGTCACTGTTCTTTGTTGTGTTTCTAACATCGGACAATGTTCGATGTGCAGAACCGATCGAGGCCACAAGCGCGACGGTGCAATTTCATCAGCTGCTCGACAATGAGTGGCAGTGGACTCTGCGGGATGATCCTGAATTTGCGTCGTGGCTGGGGGATCATCGGTACGACAATCGGTGGCAGGACGTCAGCCTGGAGGCCATCGCAAGGCGGCATGAGTATCGGCAGTCGGTGTTGGCGGATCTGGCGAAGATCGATTCGTCGCTGTTGTCGAAGCAGGATCGTGTCAGCTACGAGCTGTTTCGCGGTCAGTATCAGAACGAGCTTGACGCCTTCAAGTTCGGCTGGCACTTCGTCCCGCTGACTCAGCGTGGAGGGATCCAGGATTCGAGTTCGCTGGCCTCGTCGCTGCGGTTTGAGACGGTCGAGGATTACGAAGCCTGGAACGTTCGACTCTACAGTTTTCCCGAATTCATGGATCAGACGCTGACTCTGATGCAGGAAGGTGTTGATCGGAAGATCGTTCATGCACGAGTCGTGATGACTCGATTGCCCGCGCAGATTCGGCAGCAGATCGTCGACGATCCGAAAACAAGTCTGTTCTACAAGCCGTTTCGCGACATGCCGAAGTCCATCCCGGCCGAGAAGCAGGATGAGCTGAAGGCCGGTGCCGCACTGTTGATCAAAAATCGAGTCGTGCCGGCCTTTGAAAAGATGCTCCGCTTCTTCGAGGACGTTTATCTGCCGGCGTGTTTCGAAAAAGAGGGGGCGTGGCAGATTCCAAACGGCAAAGAGTTTTACGCATTGCGGTGTCGGCAGTTCACAACGACGGATTTGACTCCGCAGCAGATTCACGACATCGGGCAGCGCGAGGTCAAACGGATTCGCGGCGAGATGACCGAAATCATGAAGGAAGTCGGCTTCGAAGGGACGTTCGCCGAATTTCTGGAGCATCTCCGAAACGACCCGAAGTACTACTTTAAGGATCCGAACAAGCTGCTCGCCGAGTACAAGGCGATCTGCCGACGAATTGATCCGTTGTTGCCGAAGATGTTCGGGCGACTTCCTCGCAGACCGTACCAGTTGGAGCCGATTCCGGAACACCTCGCACCCGACACGACAACCGCTTACTACCGGCCGCCGTCAGCTGATGGGAGTCGCGACGGGACTTACTTTGTGAATCTCTACCGACCGGAAACGCGGCCGAAGTACGAGATGGAAGTTCTGTCCGTCCACGAGGCAGTGCCTGGACACCATCTTCAGATTGCGATCGCTCAGGAACTGGAAGGTATCCCGGAATTTCGCAGGTACGGCGGCTATACCGCGTTCATCGAAGGCTGGGGACTTTATTCAGAGCGGCTGGGCTACGAACTGGGGCTCTACAAGGAACCGTACTCGCGCTTTGGCCAGTTGACCTACGACATGTGGCGAGCGGTTCGCCTGGTCGTTGATACTGGAATTCATGACCAGGGCTGGTCCCGGCAGCGGGCGATCGACTTTTTTGCCGCCAACGCTGCGAAATCAATGCATGACATCGAGAACGAAATCGATCGTTACATTGCGTGGCCAGGCCAGGCTCTGGCTTACAAAATCGGTCAGCTACGAATTCTGGAACTTCGCCGGAAAGCGGAAGAAGAACTCGGCGACAAATTCGACCTGCGAGAATTTCACGACACCATACTCGGCCAGGGAGCCGTCACGCTGCACGTGTTGGATGGCATCGTTGAAGACTGGATCGCTGATCGGAAGTCGTCCAAATAGTCTGTTCCAGGCTGCGGCGACGGTGACCGAGGACTGTTCATTTCCGCTGATGTCAATCGAGATCGGTGCCAAACCTGCTGCCCCAGGATAGAGCTTCCAGTCGACTATTTTCGGTCGGAAAATCAGTGTCTAAAACAACTTCCGGCAACGGCGGAGGCGGGACGGAATAGTAGACCGAGCTGCCGGTCGACATGGGCGGGGAGTGTCGATTCAGACGCCACAGGCGATGCGGTTTCAGATTGTGCAGCAGGCTGTCGCAGCCTGTCGCGGATCCCAGAGCCAGGCCGGCAATAACGATCGGAATTAAACGGGAGGCGGGCATGGTGCGACTCCGTTAGAGTCTCTGAGGATGGGATTTGGCGTTCAGAATGCAGGAACTGCGGATCACGCCGGGACGGGAGTCGTAGTCTAAGGCTCATTCGAAAATGCGTGAAGATGAGCTTTCGATCGCCCATGCTGCCCCGAAAATCGATTGTTTCGAACTCGCCACAAAAGTGCCCCATTCTTCTCATAATCCACCAGAAACCCCCCGTCTCTGGGTAGATGGATTCGTTCAGCCGATGGTATAGTCCGCGACTCGTCTTTATGACGAAAGCGGCGTTTGCCCTGTGGTTTTCGGAATATGTGTTCCGAACGGGGTGGACACTAACCCTTAGCAACTGACTATGGTGCCTGCATGACGTGTGTCGACCGACAGCTCTGCTGATCTGGTGACATGCGTTTTTTTGTTGGCTGCCTGCCAGTCCGCGGGATTCAGACAAGGATCTGAGTCGGCCGCAAGGAATCGTCTGTCAGACAGATTCGCTCCTCACCCCACACGGTTGATTGCTCGAAAGAGTTCATGTAACGAGGTGCAACGTCTTTCTGATCATGACGAACTGACTGAGGCATGTTCCACAGCAGCCACACTGACTGCTCTTTCCGGACGGATTTTGTACCCCCAAAGAAGAAGTAGAGTTGCTGACTAAACGATGAGTGAGAGTCTAGATGGTTGACCGTAACCTGCTGCGTGAGTTCCACATTCCAGACGAAGTGCTTGATGCGGAGTTCCGCCAGGCCATGGATGATGCCGGTGTTGGCGACGATGATGTCGATGATCTCGAAGCCTATTATGACCTGGCGCCGATGGCGTTTGATCCTGGGAAGATTGTTCCGGGAAAAGTGATCCGACTCGAAGGCGACGATGTGCTCGTCGATGTCGGCTACAAGAGTGAAGGCGTGGTTTCGCTCGAAGAGTGGAATGACCAGCCCATCAAACCGAAACCAGGCGACGAAATCGAAGTTCTGCTCGAAGACTTCGAAGACGAATTCGGCCTGGTCATGCTTTCGAAGCGGAAAGCCGACCGGATTCGCGAGTGGGAAAAAATCATCAATACCCACGCCGAAGGCGATGTCGTCAAAGGCAACGTTGTCCGCAAAATCAAGGGCGGCCTGCTGGTCAACATCGGCGTCAACGTCTTTCTGCCAGCCAGCCAGGTCGACATTCGCCGTCCGCCGGATATCGGGCTCTATATCGATCGCGAAATCGAGTGCGTCATTCTGAAGATCGACGAAGCTCGTCGAAACATCGTTGTTTCGCGTCGTAAGCTGATCGAAGAGCAGCGCGAAAATCTCAAGCGAGATCTGCTGGACCAGCTGGTCGAAGGTGATACGCGCAAGGGTACTGTCAAGAACATCGCTGACTTCGGCGCGTTCGTTGACCTCGGTGGAATCGACGGCCTGCTCCATATCACCGATATGAGCTGGGGCCGAATCAGCCACCCGACGGACATGGTCAAGATCGACGACGAAATCGAAGTCAAGGTTCTGAACATCGACCGCGAACGCGAAAAGATTGCCCTCGGCCTGAAGCAACTGACTTCAAGCCCATGGGACGGCGTCGAGGCCAAATACCCCGTCAACGAACGGGTTAAGGGCGAAGTGGTCAACGTCATGACTTACGGTGCTTTCGTGAAACTGGAAGACGGCATCGAAGGTCTCGTCCATATTTCCGAAATGTCCTGGACCAAGCGAATCAATCACCCGACAGAACTCGTCCAGATTGGCGACGAAGTCGAAGTGGTTGTGCTTGGCATCAACAAGGACAAGCAGGAAATCTCACTCGGTATGAAGCAGACTCAGCCGAACCCGTGGGACAACGTCACCGAGAAGTATCCAGAAGGCGCGAAAGTTACTGGTACCGTTCGAAACCTCACCAACTATGGTGCGTTCATCGAACTGGAAGAAGGCGTCGACGGGCTGCTTCACGTGAGCGATATGTCGTGGACGCGGAAGATTTCGCACGCCAACGAAATGTTGAAGAAAGGCACGGAAATTGAATGTCGCGTGCTTTCTGTTGACGAAGACCGCAAGCGAATCGCTCTTGGTCTGAAGCAGCTTTCGGAAGACCCGTGGGAAAACGATATCCCCAGCCGCTACCAGATCGACTCGATCGTCAAAGGGACGGTCACCAAGATCACCAACTTTGGTGTCTTCGTCGAACTGGAATCGGAACTCGAAGGTTTGCTGCACGTTTCTGAGTTGGCCGATCACAAGGTCGAAAACCCAGAGACGCTTGTCAACGTTGGAGAAGAACTCGAAGTTCGAGTTCTCCGTGTCGACATCAGCGATCGCAAGATCGGCCTCAGTCGCAAACTGGATGCTGTTTCGGCAGGAACTGACGCAGGTGGAAGCGGTGGAGAAGGCGGTGGCGGCGGTGCTGCTTCTGTGGCATCCAACCAACCACTTAAGGGCGGTATCGGCGGCTCATCCGGCGGTCTGCTGATCAGCATGCCGGAATCGGTCGCTGACGAGACACCAGCGGCAGAAGAACCAGTCGCAAGCGAAGATGCACCAACGGAAGAAGCCGCAGCCGAAGAGGTTGTTGCCGACGAGGTAGCACCTGAAGAGCCTGCAGCCGAGGATGCTTCAGAAGAAGCTGCTGAAGAGTCCAAAGACGAGTAATCTGAATTCCAGCCAACCACTCCACTGCTTTCTTTCTGAAGAGAGCAGTGGGTGAGGGCCGGATTGACGAAAGCAAGTCTCGGTTCTGCCGAACAATAGAGAAGTATCGGTTACGCCGATAAAGCAGCACTTCCTCAAGATCGACATAAACGGCCCGTCGGAACAATTCCGACGGGCCGTTACTTTTGCGCCAGCCGCAGGGTACCCGTGGTCTTCCTGAATTCGCTCGTCGTTCAGGTCCAGCTCATCGAACCACGCGACCGATAAATCTTCTCAGTCTTCTCTGAAACCTCGACTTCTGCCACAGAATACGAAGTCCATTCGTATTGGGTGCTGGCAAAGACGTTGCTGTGCCGACTGAACACTGGTCCGCACAACAATCGGTCGACTTCATCTCAAGACTTCCGCAGACGGACGATTGCGGATTGCCGATCGAGTTTTCCCTTCACGTTTGACCCACTGAGTTACTTCAGCAGACCAGTCATCACTCGCAAGGATCGAACTGACTACTGTTGTGTGAACTCTGGTTCGGAACTCGCTTCTCTCCAGCTTCCCCGAGCGACTCCAGACGAATCAGAAGGACATCCATGTCGACTACAACCACAACGCGTCGTACTTCCGCCCGCTCTCGTGTCCAGAATCCTCTGGAGACCTATCTCAAGGAAATCAACGAAACAGCCTTACTTTCTGCCGACGAAGAAAAGATGCTCTCGCGTCGAATTTCGGCCGGTGACGGAGCCGCTCGAGACCGCATGGTTCGAGCCAACCTGCGACTCGTCGTCAACATTGCCCGTGCCTACACCGGTAAAGGTCTGCCGCTTCAGGATCTGATCGAAGAAGGCAACCTGGGACTGCTGCGAGCGGTTGAAGGTTTCGATCCCGACATGGGCACTCGATTCAGCACCTACGCCAGCTACTGGATCAAGCAGTCGATCAAGCGAGCGTTGGTCAACTCTGCCAAGACGATCCGAATTCCAGCTTACATGGTCGAGCTGCTTTCGAAATGGCGACGAGCCACCGCGAAGCTCAGCGACCAACTGGGCCGCACACCGACTCCGGAAGAAGTCGCACTGGAGCTGGAGATTCCGAAGAAGAAGCTGAAGATCGTCAAGAAAGCCATTGAGCTCTACAACACAAACCCGCAAACCGATCATCCAGACGGAACGTGGACACTCGGGGAAGTGCTGCCGGACGAGAAGAACAAAAGTCCTGACGACGAACTGATGGAAAACGACAACCTGAAGCACGTCTTCAAGATGCTCGACAAGATGGACCCTCGGGAAGCGACGATCCTTAGAATGCGATTTGGGCTCGACGACTCCGAACCGAAAACTCTGAAAGAAATTGGCGAAGCACTCGGGCTGACCAGAGAACGCGTCCGCCAGATCGAAGGCGACGCCCTGAACAGGTTGAACCGCAGCCTCAATGGCGACTGAGTAAGTCGCTCAGACACTTGCAACGAAGAAAAACAGCCCGGCGATCATCGATCACCTGGCTGTTTTCTTTTTGCCGCAAGATTACTGTCGTTGTTACTTTCCGCCAGGAACGGCGTCCTGAAGAGCACCGGTTGTTTTCTTAATCTGGCCACGTACGCCGTTCAAAGTTTCAAGCGTGTTCTGCTGGTCCTGACGGACTCCAGCTTCGAAAGCTTCCGGGGCAGCGGTTGATGGCTGCCCATCCTGAGTTGTATCCGTCGCTGCCGAGGGATTCAGCGATTCCGCGTTGGTGGCCGCTTCGCCAGAACCAGATGCTGCCTGCTGTTTGAACTGCTGAGTCATACCTTGAAGCATCATTGCGGCCATCGGGTTGGCGGCGATCGCATCCTGCACGGCGGTCGTGATTCGGCCAGGAACCTGCATTGCCAGGCCGACTTCGTCACCACTTTTCTTTGCACTCAACGAATTAATCGCCTCCTTACCGATTGCCGCGAAATCCGCAAACTGCGGAGGTATCTGGCCGGTCGACGATTCGAACTGAGCCTTAACCTCGGCTAGTGCCGTGTCGAGGTCTGTCTTGAGCGCATCGGCTTCAGGGGAAGAGAAGCACTGCATTTGCACTTCCATTCTGATGTCTGAGGTCAAACTCAAACCAAACGCGAACGCTTTCGTGCTTTCGTTCAGTGACTTCTGAACTTTCTGCCAGGCTGGACTTCCTGATGGAGCTGAAGACTGAACCTGGCTTCGAGCTTCCGCATCCAGAAATTTTGGCGGCGCGACGACGAACAAGAGCTGGTGTCCGGGGTTCACAAAGTCGATCCGTCGGACACGTGGCTCCGTCGGCCCTCGGTCCATCGCTGCAGTCACTTGCCCTTCCTGGCCGACTAGCATTGTTCGAGCGTCAGCCAGGTAGACGGCTTGACCGTCGGGCGCCGAGTAGTAGGTCTTTCCACCGTGGTCCTTTTTACGACTCTCAGCATCGTTGCCCAGATCTGCGACCGTGACGTCTCTTTTGAATCGCACAACGCCGATCATTTTGGCGTCTGCTTTCTTCGCAATCGTCGGTCTGCCGACTCGATTACCGAGGAAGCCAACTCGTTGCTGGTAGGTGTCAGACATATCCAGTCCGGCCACGATGACCGAGTCGATGTCCGACAAACCAATCTTCACGCCGCCCTGCTGAGTGGCCTGTTCCATTATCAGCTTGACGGTTTCGTTGTCTCGAACAGCGGTCAGCATCGGAGCATTCCACAGCTCGTCCGGTTCGACTTTCACAAAAAGGTCAGCGTCTTCAGGCAGCCATGCGAGATTGATGACGTTACTACCGCTCAACGAGCCGACAGCCATGACAATGGCCCCGGCCAGCCCGCCGACAACCAGAACTCCCGCCAACCCGAAGGCCACGTATTTGAGCCACGGCGGCATGCCGGCGGCCTTCTTTTTCTTTTTCGAATTCTTCTTTGACGACTTCGATGAAGCAGACCTCTTCGGAGTCGGCTTGTAGTCGTCGTACTGCCCATCGTCGTCGTAATCGTCGTACGCCTGGTCATCGTATTCGTCGTAGGAGCCGTAGTTCGGTTCGTCGCCGTACTCGTCTTCCGGCTCCTTGACGACAGGCTTCGCCTTCTTTTTGTAAGGCTTGACCGTGAACGGTTCGCGGCACTGCGGGCAGGCAGTTTTCTTGCCGAACGCCGCTTCGGATTTCAGTTTCAAAGTCTTGCCGCAGTTGGGGCATTTAGTCATCGCAGGCATGGATCACTCCGGACCGGAAACGAGATGTCACAAACGTAACATCGCCAGCAAGCACCGTCTATGGCCTACGTCGTGATCCACACCGTTGATTAACTTTCGATTCCTCAAACTGTGTTAAAGACGTTTGAAAACTGTCGCACTAAAACTCGCCGACAAGTTCATCGCCTGCTCGAGTCGCCAGAGCTTTCCACACTCCCTCGTCGATCGATGTTCCGACAAAGTGAACAGCTCCATCAGCGGCCAGCATGTGGCACCCGCCGATGTGTGGACTGCTGAAATCGTCCAGGTGAGCATTTTCGTGATTTGGAGTGTGGTCGGCGATGCCCAGGATCCTGGCCAACGCCTCTTCGCCTTCAGCCGGCGCACCGACCCAGGTCGAGTTGAAGTCGCCAGGATCACCTGAGCGACGCTCTCCAGCCATGAACGTGCTGCTTTGCCCGTCAGTGAAGTCCCGGAACCGAACGGCGCTGTTGTGGTATAACGCCCCGTCGCCAATGCACTGTTGATTTGGAGTCAGTTCGCAGTCGTGAAGTTCGAGCGTGCCGAAGTGGCCGACGTAGTTGGAACTCGACAAAGTGATCAGAAAGTTGCCCATTTCGTCGTCAAGGTTCCATGTGTCCTGTGCCGTGTCGGAGGGGCAACGATAGACGGGGAGAATTTTCTGCGTTGGAGCTTCACTCGCGGGATTGTTCACCGGGTCGAGAAGCGAAACTTTCGTGTTGAATTCCAGGTAAAGCGGAGCCTGGTCGACCATCGGCAGAATAAAAGTGCCCCAGCCAAACGAGTTCATTCCGCTTATGTGTGGCGTTCTTGTTGCCAGATCGACTCCGACAAATCCAGGCGGCAGCGTCCGGTGCACATCGTGATAGTTGTGCAGTCCAATGCCAATCTGTTTCAGATTGCTTTTGCACTGAGCGCGTCGAGCGGCCTCGCGTGCCTGCTGCACAGCCGGCAGCAGCAACGCCACCAGGATGGCGATGATCGCGATGACGACCAGTAGTTCGATCAACGTAAAACCTTTTCGGAACTTCGAGCCGCTCGATGCGGCAATGACTGAATGACTCACAGGACGCTCCCAATGAAAACGTGACAAAAACAGATAATGAAAATGAAAACACAATCTCCGGAGCAAACCCCGGGAAAATGATGACTGTTCGTGGACTGCGCACTGGCCCCTTCAAACGCATCGGCGTCTACAGAATGGAGCCGTCTTCGCGCGAAGCATCTCTCTGACTAAGAAAATGCTTCGGTCGCCTTTAAAGTCGCTGCCGCAGGACAATCGAATTAGAAAGTCCGCAACGGGTCACAAGGACCAGTTGCGCATGCGGGTATCAATCAGAGCGTCGCCATCGAATCAAACAACCTGCTTACATAGCAAGGCTGACGGACACTCAAGACTGCGCAACGCGGCTGCAAAAAGCGCATCAATCCAGAATCTGCTGTCAGCAGGCTGGGGGAGCGCGACCACGAAGCGAATAACGTGCGGCACTCGCTGGGGCCGCAGCGGGAAGCAGTTGTGCCTCGACGATCAAATCGTCGGAAGGAGCCACTTCGGCAAGCGGAGTCGCCGCAAGCTGCAAAGCAATCAGGTTGCAAAGTGGGCAGTCGCCCGAAACCGAGGGCAAGTTCTCAGAACTGGTCTTGTCGACCGGCTCTGAAGATTTCGAATGCTTATGGGCCGATGGTCCGTGAACATGCTCATGGCTGTGCGAATGAGTGTGCGTGGTCCGCGAATGAGAATGCCGCGTTGCCTCAGCATCTGACTGGGCGACGCCATGCTCACAATCATGCCCCGGATCGTGGACATGCACCGACGCCGAGAACCACGCGAACAACCAGCTCGCAAGGATCATCAGAATGGAAAGTCGGCGAAGCATGAAATTTTCCGAGGGGAAGAACATCGCGTTTCGAAACACGTCGAGAATCTAACGCGAGTACGCTACTCAATTCAACACGTTGGATGCATAACTCATAAATCCTTCACAATCGGATGATTTTTCCATACAGCTTCGTCATTGACCGCCCCCAGACTGTATGAATTGCTGCTGGCAACGCTCGGAATTATCTGGATCCGTTCGGGGTCAGATCCCGGCGTGGCGGTTTCAACGGACACTTTCGCAACTACAATGGCTGGCTCGCCGCTGGTAAACGCCCATCAGCCAACTGCCCCGCCTCAGCCGATCAGGAAAAATCACATGTACCTTCGGATGGCCAAACGAGCTCTGCTGGAAACCGACAAACGTCTCGTTTGGAAGTTCATCCGAAACATGGGCATTCGCGGGACGATGTCCGTCCTTAAGTTCAAGCGGAGACTCAAACGTGGTGAGTATTTTCCGCCGTTCCTCTACGTCTCCGTGATTAACAGTTGCAACCTCCGGTGCCAGGGTTGCTGGGTCGACGTCGCGGCGAAGCAGCAGACAATCGATCTACAGGCCATGTCGAAACTGATCACCGAAGCGAAAGAAATGGGCAACGCATTCTTCGGCATCGTTGGCGGCGAGCCGTTCATGCACCCGGAACTGCTCGAAATCTTTGAGACTCATCCCGACTGCTACTTCCAGGTTTTCACCAACGGACACTTCATCACCGACGAAGTCGCCAAACGGCTGCGCAAAGCCGGTAACGTCACGCCGCTGATCAGTGTCGAAGGAACGGAGATCGTCAGCGACGAGCGCCGCGGTCGAGAAGGCGTTCTCAGCAAAACGATGCAGGGAGTCCAGAACTGCCTGAACAACAAACTGCTGACCGGAGTCTGCACCAGCGTCTGCAAAACGAACATCGACGAACTCGTCACCGAACAATGGGCCGACCGCCTGATCGAGATGGGCGTTTTCTACACGTGGTTCCACATTTATCGACCAATGGGGCCCGACGCGTCTCCGGAATTGTGTCTGACCCCGGAGCAGCAACTGCGAGTCCGCGAGTTTGTCGTCGAGATGCGGGCGAAAAAGCCGATCGCTATCGTCGACGCTTACTACGACGGAGAGGGCAAGGCACTTTGCCCGGCGGCAACCGGCATCAGCCACCACATCAACCCGTGGGGCGACATTGAACCGTGCCCGATCATCCAGTTCGCCACCGACAGCATTCACGACGAGACCAAATCGCTCCGGGAAAAATTTGCATCGAAGTACCTGTCCGATTTCCGAAAGCTTGCCTCATCGACAACACGAGGTTGCATCGTCCTGGAACGTCCAGACCTGCTCGAAGAACTCGTCGTCCTGCACGACGCCAAAGACGCCACGGTTCGCAAGACAGCGATCGCCGAACTGCAGAACATGGAAGTCCGCACGTCTCAGTTCAACCCGGAAAAAGAGATCCCAGAGAAAAGCTGGATGTACCGAATTCTGAAACGATTCCTGTTCAGCGACTTCGGAGCGTACGACGGCCACGACCATTCTGATTCAGCTGCCCCGTTCCTGTTGCAGGCTCGCGAGCGAGGTGTTTCGCCGCAGAAGGATGGCCGCCCAGCGGCATCCGGAAGCCAGCATCCCTGATCAAAGAACAATCCCGGAAGAAACTCGCGGTGCGAGACAGGGCACCAGCAAGACTGCCAGCACAAGAAAACAGTTAAATTCTCGAAAGCCGGGAAACGCTAGTCAGCAATGCTCACCGCGAATGATTCTGAAGTTAGTGTCAATCAGTGTTCCTATTTCTGGACTGACAGGACTGTGGCCGTCTCACGGCGAAATCTTTATCTTCAACAACCTCGGATGAGGCGGTCGGTGATCCGAGCTGTTTATTGAGCGTTGTTCACCGCCTGCCGAATTCCAAACCAGCGTCATAAAACGTTGACCTTTTTCATTCACATCCCAGCAGACAGGAACAAGCATGTCTGAAGAGAATGCCGCGACACCTCCTGACGTCCCTGCCTCGAGCAGCATAAGCCCAGCCGAGGCTCTGGAAGACAAGCATCCGGCGAACGCGAAAACGATTTACCTGATCTCGTACCCCAAGATCATCTTTCTCTACCCAACGTTTTTCGCGGCGTTGCTGGCCGGACTCATCATCTACTTTGGTGGCGAGATCGATGTTCAACACAGCCGAACCGGCGAAATCGCGACGCTCATGTTTCTTGGCGTACTGACGCTGAATCTTTGCGTCGTCACGTTCGACTTTCCCCGCACAACGTCGCTGACACTCTTCTTCTTTGTCGCCATGTTGATCATGGGGGCGTTTCTAACCTTTACCTACAAACCAGATCTGGTACCTGCGATTGGCGATGTCTTTCAGCATCTAAAGCCCTGGGCGAACGCTCAATTCTTCTTCCTGATTGCTGCAATACTTTTCTGCTTCTATCTGGCCGTGCTGGTGACCGTTCGGTACGACTATTGGGAAGTTCGACCGAACGAACTACTGCACCATCATGGATTTTTGTCAGACCTGAAGCGTTATCCGGCGCCGAATCTGCGGATCGACAAAGAGATCAACGACGTCTTCGAGTACATGCTGCTTCGCTCGGGAAGATTGATCCTCCATGCTCGCCACGAAACGCGAGCCATCGTCCTGGACAATGTCCTCTTCATCAATCACAAGGAACAGCTCCTGACCAAGATGCTCGGAGCGTTGCAGGTCTCGGTCCGCGACGACGAGTAGGTCGAAACGCTGATGAATGTGGTGAATTTCGCCCTGTCTGAACTGGCAGCTTTGCCGTGTGCAGACAGGGCGTTTCTTTATGGCAGAGGCAGAATATGCGAGGTCTATTCGTCACCGGAACGGACACCGACGTCGGCAAGACGTACGTCTCGTCGATCATCCTGCGAGAACTGATCGACAACGGCTTCCGAGTTGGTGCATTGAAACCAGCCTGCAGCGGATCCGTCCTCGTGAATGGCGAGTTGCGATGGCCGGATCTCGACCAACTGGCCGAGGCTGCCGGGATCTCCGACATCGACCTGATCTGCAACCAGAGATTTCAGGCACCTCTGGCACCACCAGTTGCCGCCCGACTGGAAGACCGAAAGACAGATCTGTCAGCAATGCAGAACAGTCTGCTGGGCTGGCAGACGCGAGCCGACATCGTCGTTGTCGAAGGGGTCGGAGGGCTGCTTTGTCCACTCACCGCTCATCAATCAGTGGCGGACTTCGCGGTGTGGGTCGGTTTTCCGCTGCTGATTGTAGCTCGGCTCGGTCTGGGCACGATCAATCACACGCTGCTGACGATCGAGGCCGCCAAACGCCGCGACATCGACATCGCCGGCGTCGTGCTGAACGATGGCGACAGCCTCGCCGACACACCCGCAGGGCGAACAAACTTCGACGAACTGACGAACCGTACTGATGTGCCGGTGCTCGGAATCGTTACCCACGGAGGGCGATCCATCAGCTTGCGGGATAGAGAAACGCCCGCCAGAATAGCGTGGTCAGGGTTGGCCGGTTTTCGTGGAGACGATGGGTCAAATTCAGAATAGCTGGCCCCGGTACATCAATCCGTAAGATGCGTCTTGAGGCACCATCCATTCGCTTTTCGGACGGTCACGTTCAGGCCATTTCCGAAACCCATCCGATAAATTTCTCTGGATCATCCCTCGCGCCCTCCGTCTTCGTCAGGAAGAAAACTGGCATCGGCGAGCCTGAGTTTCAGACTTCTGAGAGTTCTCAATCATGGCGTTTGAAGTTGCGTGCAGCGAGTGCGAAGGACGACTGATGGTCGAAGAGGCCGGAGTCGTCGTCGCCTGCCCCCACTGCGGAGCCCATCTTAATATCGAAGCTCCGGCAGACTCGGAAACAACGTCAACAGACGACGCGGTCGACACCTTCGATGAACACCCTAACGAATCACCCGAGACAGTCGTCGAACAGCCCGCAGGTGAATTGCCTGCCCACGATTCATCAACCGCGACACCTCTAGAAACTGTCGAACAGGAAACTCCGGCGCCGACGACTCTAAACGAAGACGGCGATGCAATGCTGACTGAAGATTCGGCAACTGTTGAAGAACCAGGCAGCGTCTCAGTTGATGAAACAGCTTCCGCAGAAGAAACGTCCGCACCGCTGTTCGCAATCGCACCCGACGAGGTTCCACAGCCAGAGGCAGAATTCACAGCCTCGGCTACTCAATCCGAAGATCTGGCAACCGCCGAACCACAACCCGCGGCTGCCTCAGCCGAAGCACGGATCATTGCCGGCGTGGCTTCTGGCCGAGGCGTTTCTCGGCACACGTTCACGCTAGTTCGAAACTATGCCATCGCCATGACGATTGCAGTCATTTTTCTTGTCTACAAACTGCTGAACCCCAACATGTCGGCACTCGAAAGTTTGCCAGACGTCAAACCGCCGAAGAAGGACGACAAGATCGTTTACAAGCTCGTTCCCGAAGCCACCCAGATGCCGCCTGGGCATCTGTTGTCGCTCGGCCAGTCTCAGCGATTCGGCAATCTCCAGGTGACGCCAGTTCGGATCACCAAAGAACCGGTCGAGTTCGTGCACCACCTCGGCGAGACAGGCGTCTCACGCGACCCCGGACCGGACGTGATAAAACTTTGGTTCGAATTCGAGAACCTCTCGACCGATCAAAGCATCGCTCCACTCGACGGCCTGGTCTTCAAACGGGACGACAACGACTTCGAGAACGTACGATCGAACAACTTCGCCTGTCGCCTGTCCGAAAAGAAGAAGGGTGGCAAACTGGCTTTCGTCTACGACCTCAACGAGTTCGACATCTGGAACCTGCGCGACCAGCACGTCGACCAGGAAATTGCTCCCGGCGAGAAGCTGACAACGTACATCCCAACCACCGAAGAAGGCGTCGCTCAGCTGATGAATTCAGACGAGCCGCTCGTCTGGCGAGTCCACTTCCGAAAAGGCTACAGCCCGAAGAACTACGGAGTGACCACCGTCATTGAAGTCGCCTTCGAAAGCTCCGACATCGGCGCCCCGAAAGCTGCAGAACCAGCGGTCGAAAACGCTGCGTAGCGGATGCCACCCTACCTGGCTTCATCCGTCGAGTTCTCTTTATCAGCCGCGTCAACCTTCTTTGGAAGCGTCCAGATGAGGACGTTCGCCGAACCAAATTTCTGCGGCCCGTTGATCACAAATTCCACATGAGTGATCGCTTCTTTTAGGTCCAGCGCTTCTTCGGTGGGTTGCCGATTGCGGTCGTTGGCATCTTCTGCCGGAGCAGAATCCAGGTCTGCTTGTTCGCGTCCCTGAGTTGTAGCGTTTTCTGAGCCGCCAAGGTTGACACCGGAAAATCCGAATCCTCCCATTGTGTCGCCGTGAAATGGCTCAACGTTGGCTGATGCCTGACTCTCGACACCAACGATGGTTGCCTGCGAAAAACGGAACGTCATCAGGAATGGTGTGTTGGCCTCAACAAGAACTTCACTACTACGTTGCTTGAGGTCGGCTGGTAGTCCCTCCGGATACCAGACGAACTGCTTTCCGGCCCAGGGATCATTCAACGAGGCGTCAAATTCATCAAGAGTGGCTGGCAGTTCTCCTGACGCTCTTTGCTTCTGAAGAAGCTGAAGCACGAGTTTCGTGGCTCGGATACGACACTCGGTGTCAATGTCCTGAACGCAAAGCTGATCGCGTGCTGGTCCGCTAGCAATCATGGCGAACAGCGGCGTGGTTTGTGTGGCATACCGGAGGACATCTTCCGATTTACTGCGCACGGTCGACGACGCGAGAAACCAGCCAGCCATCCCGCTTCCGGACCCGTTGTCAGAAATCGCCTGCTGACTTCGGTAGGAAGCCATACTCTGGACGTCGTAGGACTCAAGTGTGTTCAACAACCGTCTGCTGCGAGCCTGCTCGCCTGGAAACTTTGATGCCAGCAGGATTGGCAGTCGTTCTGAGTCGTTTGCAAGTTCCGCCATCGTGAAAGCATCGGCAGAAAGCGTGTTTCTGACCATTACTGCCGCTGAGAAGTTGGCGACTTCAACGGGCAGCATCGTCTTGCGGTGTTCGTCAATGATTCTTATCGCTTCATCGATCAGTTTGCCGTCCATGTCCGGATTTTCTGCCCAAACTTGCAATGCTTGCAGGGTCGTCCTGGTAAAACTGTGATTCGCCCACCAGTTCATTTGTCCGCCTCGCCCACCAACATGTCGGGCGATTGCGAATGCTGCACGACACCGATCGAGTGCGACGGCCAGATTTCCTTGTGAAATTTCTCGCTGAGCGTCGCCTAGAATGAGATTCAGACAGTCTTCAAACGATTGACCAGAAGTGGACATAGCGACGTCCGCAATGTTCGTTGTGCCAGGACTGAAATCAGCACAGTGCGGCGACGAGACTGCTTCAAGCACCAACCGAACTGCCTGCTCAACGGTCTCCTTCTTCTCACCAGTCAGAGGCTTCGGGATCGAATTGTCACCTGAAACGTAAATTGGTCTTCTGCCAGCTAATTCGGAAGCTCGCTGGTAGAGTTGGAACGTGTTTCTCTCTTCTTCAGAAACGGGAGCCATCACGAAGGCTCGCTGTTCGGCGGTCAAGCCATCGTTGAATTCTGCAGATGATCCGTCGCTGAAGAATGGTTTCGACCAGGGAATTTCGTAGACGCGGAACAGGCCCGTTCCGAAATAGATAAGTGCAAGTGCTGCGGTGATCGATGCCGTCGGCCAGAGCCACGCTCGCCCTCGGTTGTCGTCGATCATCCATGACTTTGTGCGGAACCAGGTGACCAGCAGGCAGCCGATGGCCAGGGGCATTACCGAAATGACGAACGGAACGTTGAACCAGTAGCAGACTGCCGCCCAGCCGAAGGCAGCCAGTCCCAGAATAAACGAGACGAACAGCGACACGATCGTCGAGCGAACTAACTGAGAGCAGACCTGCCCGATGCCATACATCGTCAGCATGAGAATGATGGCTCGCCCAACCAGGCGAACCTCTGAGTTATGGTTGGGCAGGGCGTTCGGTAGCTGCAGATTCAACCAGGTCTCCTGGAAGAACTTCTGAATCTGCATCCGTGAGCCGGATTGAGGATCTAAAGCCCCAACAACCAGTACGCACAGCAGAATCGCCAAGATGCTGATCGCGGCACGTGGGAACCAGACAAGGTGCTTGCTCAGCCAGACCGTTGCCGGTCGCAGCCCCATGTCGGCAAGTCGTTGAACTTTTCGTTCGTCCTGTTC
>JADHNX010000372.1 GCA_016779365.1 Planctomycetaceae bacterium | reverse complement strand
GCTTCTTTACGGAGCACCATTCCGGTTTCGCGTCGCCCGATCAGAAACAGACCGCCCCCGAAGATCAGACACAGCACCATCGAGGCAACGATTCCCTGAAAGCCTTCCGTTTCGAAAGTTTCGGTCTCGCCAAACATCGGAAAAGCCCAGGGCAGGCTGAACACCATCGACCCACCCACGAGCATTCCCAGCATTCCGAGCATGCGGCACAGCAACAACCAGTTCATGAAGTCCGTTTCCGAAGCTTGAAGATGTTGCGATTGGGCGAGGCGTCGATCCTGACCGCCGAGCTGGATGTTTCGCCCGATTGACGCCGTGTTGGTACAGTCCCGTTTCGCATCGACGGGCAGGTTGGAATGGGGTGTAGATTATCGGTCCACAGACAGATTGCCATACACCCACAGATTCGCTTCGAGCTTTGACCAACGCAGGATTTCTTCAGGCATGACGCAGTCACAGAAATCTCAGGAATGGCGGGACGCTGTTTCACAGAAGCAGTTTCTGGAAGTTATCAGTCGCGATGAGGCGACTGTGCGGTTCCGTCAGCATCTCGATACGCAGCCGCAGCATCGTGAAAAAGTTGCACTGGCCGATTCGCTGGGGCGAGTGCTTGCCGTCGATGTGGTTTCCGAAATCGACGTCCCCGCCTTCGACCGCTCCAACGTGGACGGTTTTGCAGTACAGGCTGCCGACACGGCGGGAGCGATGGAAGAGTCGGCCTGCGAATTGCTGCTAAATGGGGAAGTGCTTTCGCCAGGAGCCGCTCCGACGCTCGAAGTGCTGCACGGAACGGCGACGCCGATTGCGACGGGAGGGATGCTGCCACGCGGCTCCGATGCCGTCGTCATGATCGAGCACACCGAGATGGCAAGCTTGAATGACGATCAGCAGGACTCCGACACCCGACTGCGCGTGTTCCATTCGGTGGCTTCCGGGCAGTCCGTGACGTTCGCGGGAACAGACATCGCTCGCGGCGAGACGGTCCTGAAATTCGGGCAGGTGCTGACGTCTCGCGAAATCGGTGTCCTGGCGGCTCTTGGTCTGACCGAGGTCGACGTCTGGAAGAAGCCACGTGTCGCAATCGTGTCGACCGGCAACGAAATCGTCGCGCCGGGCGAAGCGTTGCCGACGGGTTCGGTCTACGACTCCAACGCCGCGATTCTGGCGGCGGCGGTGTCTGAACTCGGCTGCGAACCTGTGCCGCTGGGAACCGTCCGCGACGACGTCGATCGGCTGCGCGAGATCATCCGGTCGGCTGAAGACTGCGACGCGATTATTCTTTCGGGCGGGACATCAAAGGGGGCAGGGGACCTGTCGTACCAGGTTGTCAGCGAATTGAATGATCCGGGCATCGTCGCGCACGGCGTCGCGCTGAAACCCGGCAAGCCGATCTGTCTGGCCGTGAGTGGCGGCCGACCAATTGTCGTCCTGCCTGGTTTTCCGACATCGGCGGTCTTCACGTTTCACGAGTTTGTTGCTCCCGTGCTGCGCGAGATGGCGGGTCTAGCTCCGGAGAACCGCCAGACCGTCAACGCGACGTTGCCACTTCGGGTGAACTCGGATCGAGGACGAACGGAGTACTCGCTGGTCAGCCTTGTCCGCAGCGAAGACGGCATCTCGGCGTGGCCGATGGGAAAAGGGTCGGGTTCGGTAACGACGTTCAGCCTGGCTGACGGTTTCATAACGATCGACCAGCACACCGAGATTCTGGATGAAGGAGCAACCGTTTCCGTAACGTTGCTCGGTCGCGAGCTGACGCCGGCAGATCTGGTGGTCATCGGCAGTCACTGTGTCGGTCTGGATTTTCTGCTTGGAGAGCTGCGGAAGCGCGGGTTCACGTCGCGGGTTCTCAACGTGGGAAGCATGGGTGGCGTGGCGGCGGCAAATCGCGGCGAATGCGACGTTGCCGGTGTGCACCTGATGAATCCAGCCACCGAGGAGTACAACCGACATCTGCTGACCGACTCGCTCGACCTGGTGCCGGGATATTGTCGTCGTCAGGGCGTCGTGTTCCGACCCGGGGATGATCGATTTGAAGGGCGAACGGTCGTCGATGCCATCGCAAGTGCAAATCAGGACTCCGGCTGCACGATGATCAATCGGAATCCGGGCAGCGGAACTCGCGTGCTGATTGATCGACTTCTCGGCGACGCACGGCCACACGGTTACAACGTGCAGACGAAATCGCACAACGCTGTTGCGACGGCTGTTGTTCAGGCACGAGCTGACTGGGGAGTGGCGATCGACACCGTGGCAACAGCGTACGGTCTCGGATTTCTGCCGTTGCGGGATGAGCACTACGACTTCATCGTCCCGAAATCGCGACTGCAACGCCCTGCGGTCAGAGCCTTGCAAAGTCTGCTGAGCGAACCGGTCATTCAGCAGCGGCTGGCGGAGATGGGCTTCCGTACTCGATCGTCGTAAGCCCGCTCGACTACCCTCGCCCAAAGATCAGAAAACCCACGACGCCAACGATAATGACGGCACCGGCAACCAGCCCGACAATCTGCAATTTCCGTGTCGCCTGCTTCTCGCGAAGTTCCCGGTTCGCCAGTTTGCTTTTTACATAATCGCCATCGACCGTGGTTTCATCGCTGGTCGAGACATCGTCACGACGATCTGCCTGCGAGGTTTCAGTCCGGTCACCGGCGTCTTCATCAGTCACCTGCTCGCTGGTCGAATATTCGTCGGCTGTGTTCAAGTCGAACGACTGCACGGATGCCAGTTCAGCCTCGGCAGAAGTGATTGGCCGTATCTTTTGAGATTCATCTTCGTCAGCGTCGTCGTCGACTCCCGCGAAGTCAACGTCTTCATCTTCGAGCCCGACTGAATCGTCACGCTTTCCGAATGTTGAAGCACCAGCGTCCTCGTCGACCTGGTCGCTTGAGCGGACAAGGTGAGCCCCTGCGGGAGCATCCGGGGCTGCGAATTCTTCGGCGTTCGCTCCAGCGGCTGCGCCATCTTCGCTGAAGAGTTCTTCCAGAGACTCGCCTTCGTCGCCGCGTTTGGCGATCAACTTTGCGAGTTCGTCTTCGGTGTCGATCGATTCTTCGCTGCTGTCGTGTTTGGTCAGGTCTTCACCCAGGTGATGCTGAATCGTCTCGACCAGTTCGCCCATCGTCTGGAAGCGGTCACGAGGTTTCTTGGCCAGCATTTTCTGAAACACGTCCCCGAGCCACAACGGAACGTCCGACCGCTTTTTGCAGAGGTCCGGAATCGGAGCGCTGACGTGAGCCATCAGGGTGTGCGCGACGGTCTCTCCCGAATACGGGGCTTTGGACCGCAGGAGGAAATACAGCGTGCAGCCTAGCGAATAAATATCGGATCGTACGTCCGCTTTTCGAGCATCTTCGACCTGTTCGGGAGACATGAATCTCGCCGTGCCGAGCATCTGTCCCGGCATGGTCAGACGAATCTCGTCTTCGTCGGGCTCGTCAACTCGAGCCAGCCCCATGTCCAGAACTTTGACGCGAGCAGTTGTCTTATCGCGGAGCAGGTTAGACGGCTTAATGTCTCGATGGATGACGCCTTTCTGATGCGCATAGTCGAGCCCTCGCGCCGCTTCGAGCACGCTGCGAATGCACTCGTCGATCGGCAGAGGGCCTTTCCTTTTGACCCGCGCCAGCATGTTCTCGCCCTCGACATACTCCATGACGAGATAACGAATGCGATTGATCTTGCCAGCTTCGTAGGCGCGGACAATGTTCGGATGTTTGAGCCGCGCGACGGCTCGTGCTTCCTTCTTGAAGCGTTCGATCAGGCGGCGGTTCTTAACGGCATCGGCAGAAAGCACTTTGACTGCGACCAGTTTTCCGGTCGGTCGGTGCCGGGCCTTGAAGACCTGCCCCATGCCGCCGGAGCCGATTTTTTCGAGCACGACGTACTCGCCAAAAACCAGGTTCTTTGTCTTTCCCTTAAGTACCGCTGCGGCCTGCAACTTCGTCAGGTGATCGTTTCGGACAAGTTCTCGCGCAAAACCCTCCGCCGATTTCACGTCCGGTCGCGAGCCGACCGAATTGTGGATCGTGGCGATCTCATCGTCTGACAGGAGATTGCTCTCCGTCAGATTATTGAGAAACTCCTGGATAGTGATGCTCATGAGAGGCGATCGAACGACGGACGAAACGGGAAATCTATGAGATGCGTTGAACTTGATCCGTGCTTACAGGTTAAGTCGAGTGCGAGAGTGGTCTAAGAATTCTGAGTCTAACTTGAAATATCGAATTTGGCACGAAGCGAAATTGTTTTCGAGGCAGCCTCGACAACTCAGCAGTCCGCAATCGTCAATAAAAGTACACGTTACCGCAACGGGCCAACGCGAGTCTGCCAGCCGAATTTAAGAATTCCTGCCGAACAGATCGTTCGACCAGGACTTTTGACTTTAGCCCGGCTTTTTAGGGGCGTCGAAGGGTTTCGACCTTTCAACACTTCGACGTCGGATGCTGGTTGAATGGTCGCTTGCAAGGACCTGGTCGGATTGAATCGATTTCGCGTCGCGTGCTGACTTGTCAGGATGACGTTCAGGACAACCGGTATCACCGGGACGATCCAACGCTGATCGCGGAGCAGCAGTCTTCCCATTTTTATCTGATCAACAATTCGCGGCGGGACGGAAACGAAAGTTCGAATGAGAACATTCATGGTCAAGGTTGGAGGCAGTCTGTTGATGTTGCCGGATTTGCCCGATCGGTTGAAGACGATGCTCGACAGCGTCGCCGCCGATCGCGTCATGCTGCTCGTTGGTGGCGGTCGGTCGGCTGATCTCGTTCGAAGCTGGGACGAAATTCACCGTCTCGACACCGACGCTTCACACTGGCTGGCAATCGACTCGATGGGTTTGACGGCTCGGCTGCTGGCGAAACTTCTCCCCGATACCCGACTGGTCAGTGGCCATGCCGAAGCGCATGACGCAGGCATCTCGGTCAGGACGATGATTCTGGACCCTCGCCCCGTCATTGAAGAAGCGGCAGAACGAGCAACGAAGACGCTTCCGGTCGGCTGGGACTGTACTTCAGATTCGATTGCCGGCTGGCTGGCGAACCAGTGGAAGGCTGAGTCGCTGGTTCTCGCCAAGTCGATCGACATACCAGTGAGCGAAGCCTTGTCGCCTCAACAAGGCTCAGGTGTCGATCCGGTTTTTCCATCGATGATTTCAGGTTCGATGACCGTTTACTGGTGCAACGTTCGAACGGCTCCTCACGAGATCACCTTGTGGAAACCGGCGACGGCTGGAAGCTGACGCTGGAAGCTGATCGTGACGCTGAAGTAAGCGACGATGTTGAATAATGACCGCCTGGCGAGTACAGATGACGGAACGTTTTCGGTATCTTTTCAACACGTTTGTGACGCCGTACTCCATTGAGTTCTGCGGCTAGCGCTGCTTTCAGCGTAGTTTAAATCTGATGCGTGCCAGCCTGCTGGCTGGTTCGTTCTCCGAATGCTTTCTTGAAGGAATTTTCTCCATGCCAGGTCTACATCAGACAACTCGCCGTCAGTTTCTGAAAACAACGGCGGCTACCGGAGCAGCCAGCCTGTTTCTGCCGAAGGGCGAGCGGGCGTTTGGTTACGAGTCGCCGAACGAGCGGCCCGTCTTCGCGACGATCGGCCTACGGAATCAGGGCTGGGCGATCACCAGCAAGTCGTTCAAGTTTGCTGACTTTGCCGCGCTGGCCGACGTCGACTCAAACGTGCTCGGTGACAACGTCGAAAAGGTCAAGAAGGCCCAGGGCAAGGCGCCGGATTCATACAAGGACTACCGCAAGGTGCTCGACCGCAAGGATATCGACGCGGTCATGATTGCCACGCCGGACCACTGGCACACGAAGGTTGCCGTCGAAGCGATGCTCGCTGG
>JADHNX010000371.1 GCA_016779365.1 Planctomycetaceae bacterium | reverse complement strand
CTTCCAGGTCGCTGTCGAAGACTCGGACTTTGCGAACGCGATCCTCTTCCGACATGCCGCTGAGGATGCCGTTCACGATCGTTCCAAACGCTGATCGATTCTTACCCGCTCCGGTCGAACCTCGGTACGACGGACCGGCAGGTCCTTTGGTGACACTCTTCAGGAAGGCGACTGCTTCGTTGCGACCGCGTTTTTCGAGGTAGTCGATGGCCGTGGCTGTTTTGATGACGTCGTGGCCGTGGTTAGACCCTTCCAGGCCGTCAATGCCCGGACACATCTTGCGGCGATTGATCAGAGCGTACGGTCCCGGAGTCGTCACCGCTTTGCACATCCGAGCGTAAAGTCCGTCCAGGTCTTCGCCGTCTCCGATGTCGCAGGTGATGCCGTGTCCTTCGAGCGTTTTCGCGACGCTGTAACCCGGCAGGTAATCTGACGGGAAACCAGCGATCGTCACGTCGTTGTCGTCGATGATCAGCTTGACGTTTAGATTCTGAGCGACGCACAGCCGAGCGGCTTCTGCGTCGTTGCCTTCCATCTGCGATCCGTCAGAACCGAGCATGAAGGTGACTTTGTCCGGGTTGGCAATTGCGACGCCGTTCACGAAAGGCCACATGTGCCCGAGTCGGCCTGACGAGAATTTGATTCCCCGCTCGTGATCGCGTTCCGGGTGGCCCGGCAAATGGCTGAGATACTCGCGGTAGTGGAGCAGTTTTTCGACCGGCAGATTTCCTTCCAGAGCAGCCATCAGATACTGAGTGGCGACTCGATGGCCGGCTTCGTCGAAAAAGACCGGCACGCAATCCACTGCTCCACCAGCCTGAGCGTTCAGCATAAAGCTGTACGCAATCATGGTTTCCGGCACGGTGTCGTAAGGGCCGCCGGTGTGGCCGCCCAGTCCTTTGGCGTCGGCGACGGCTGTGAAGAAGATAATCGCGTCGCGGCACAGCTGAATATTGGCCCGCAGAGTCGCACGCTGCTCGTCAGTCAACGTCGCGTTCGACGGATCAAGTGGCAGGGCTTTGAATTGTGATAGATCGATCGGGAACGTCTCGGTGGCTTGAGTACTCATAACAGCTCTTAATGATCTGGAGTTTTGTTGGTTATTGCTGGATTTGATTCGCGGCGTTTTACCGAAATCCGGGTGGAATCGAAAGGAAACGCTCACTTACAGGCTTTCGGATTCGTGTGCCACTGGCTTTGCCCAGCGGCGGTTTGTCATCAAAAGTTTCAAGGAGTTTCGTACTGGCAGAGCCTGTGGCGCACTTTGAACCTTCCGTTATTCAACCGGCAGCTACGCTACGGCAGCCCGCCGAACTGACGCACTGCTTCGTAAACGACCGTGTTCGCTGTGCTGGCCAGATTCAGGCTGCGGACAAGATCGCTCATCGGAAGTTTCAGATTTCGACCGGGCTGTTCCTCGCGAATTCGGTCGGGAAGCCCGCGAGACTCGCTGCCGAACAGCAGGATATCACCGGTCTGAAAGTCGGCATCCCAGACGAGTCGCGTCGCGAATTTTGTCAGGCACCAGACGTTGGCATCAGGCAGGCGGTCTCGGACTTCCTCCCACGAATCGACCGCTTCCCAGTCGAGATGCTGCCAGTAATCCATGCCGGCTCGGCGGAGATGCTTCTCGTCCAGCCTGAAGCCCAGAGGCCGAATCAGCCACAACTTGGCTCCGACGGCCACGCACGTCCGCCCAATGTTACCCGTGTTCTGCGGAATGTCAGGCTGGTAAAGCACGACGTTGAGTAGCGGTTTATCGGCCACTGTTGGAGTCCATGCTGCTGTGTTCTGGCGATGGAAATCGGAAATCAGTTTCCGCGATTAACAAGGTCCGCGTCGAAATAGTTTGTCGACATTCCTGCGTCGATCACGATGCCCTGTGCGTTGATGCCCGACGAGCGAGGGCTCAGCAGAAACGCCACCGTGTCGGCAACTTCGCCCGTCTGAACTGCTTTTTTTCGCAGCGTTGCTTCTTCGGCGTAGAGGTAGCTGTCGACGTAGCCAGGAATCCCGGCCGACGCTGACGACTTCAACAGTCCGGGACAAACCGCGTTGAATCGAACGTGCGAAAACTTCGAAAACGCCTTGGCGAGGAAGCAGATCGACGAGTCGAGAGCCGCCTTGACCGGAGCCATGTATCCGTAGTTTTCAGCCGCCATTCTGGTCGTCGAAATTGAAATCGTGACCACGCTGCCATTCTCTTTGTCAAGTAATTCTCGAAACGCGTTCGACACAGCGATCAGCGAATAGCACGACAGATCGATCGCCTGCAGAAACGCTGGTCGTGGAGTCTCGTGAAAAGGCAGCCAGCCCGCCGAGTAATCCGCAAACGCGATCGAGTGCACGATGCCGTGCAGCGTGCCGCCGCCATTCTGCGAGCCGTCTGCTACGGAAGAAGCAGCCAGCAGCGCGGTCACGTCGTCGCGCAGCCGGTCGATTTGTATCTGATCCTCGACATCGCAAACAAAGCACGGAGCATCGGGAAACAGCTTCTGAACTGCCTCGCGACGCTGCTCCGATCGAACGCTGAAAATGACGTTCGCTCCAGCGTCCGCCAGAACCTTCGCCGAGTGGTAAGCGACACTTTTCCGATTGGCGACGCCCATGACCAGAATGTTTCGCCCGGATACCTGCAGAAAATCCATTGTCGGATGCGCGCCTCAGCGTTTGAAGATGTGAAGTGGTCGGACCGACCAATCCGGCCCAAAGGCGGAATCGTAGAGAACGCTCCGGTTCGAACACACCGAATCGAATGCTGCTTCCTCTGGGGCAATCCAGGGCGGTCGGCAGTCCGCAAAGTTTGCCCAGCCGTTAATTTCAGAAAATTCCTCAAGACCGGCACGGCCATTAGACGATGGTCCATGAGAGACCCGATCGTCTTTTCTCGGAGGCTTTATGCCCACACGCTCGAACAAACGCCGGAAGAGTGCCGAACCGAAGCGGCTTTCGAAAGAACGCGTGCTCGAAATCTGTCGCCAGCCAAAGTCGCTGATGATCAGCGGCTGTGTGGTACTTGCCGTTGTTGCCACGATCTTCGCGTTCCAGTCTGGTTCGGATTCTATCGTCGATACAGACCTGACCGACGAGCAGTTGGAATCGGACTTCCTCGCTCTGGGCGCACTTGGGGTGAGTGATTCAGCCAACCCAGCTTCAGGCGGCATCAATCCGGACTTCAAGTTTGACGATGATCCCGAACCTGAACTGCAAAACTCCGCCAGCCCCTCGGGCTTCCTGAGTCGATCGACCGCTTCGACGACTCCAGATTTCGGACCATCATTCGACGATGACGACAGCCCGCGATTCGGAAGGCCGATCATCGTTACCGACCCTCGATCAGCACCAGCCATTCAGCAAGCCGACTTCCAGCAACCCGACAACGCACCGTCGCAAATCGTCGGCGCCCGGGTGACCGCCAATCAGGCCGCCTGGCTGACCGGCAGCATTGAGACACGCTGACACAACAATTGAATCATCGAAGTCGCTGATCGCGGCGAATTTGAATCCACCAGTCGACTCAAAGAAACGGGCAGGCGATGTACGCTCAGTACTGGAACCTCGACAGCAAGCCATTCGAGTGTAATTCGGATCCGGCTTTCTTCTTTCGCAGCCGCACTCACCAGGCCGCGTTGCTGAAGCTGCGATACCTTATCGACAGCAATAAAGGCGCCGCGGTCCTGTGCGGCAACACCGGAGTCGGCAAAACATTCCTGCTGCGCATGTTCAAGCAGGAGTTGCAGGAGACCGACTCTGGATTCGGCCCGTTTGTCCAACTCAACTATCCGTTTCTGACGTCGAACGAACTCGTCGGCTTTCTGGCCGCAGAACTGGGAGCCGAAGAAGCCATCGTTCGCAGTGCCGAAACCGGTTTTGACACGACGCTTCGGCTTCTCGAAGCGCGGCTCGCCCACTTCAAAGAGGTCGGTCGTCACCCCGTCATCGTGCTGGACGAAGCTCACCTGATCGAGGATCAGAAAGTCTTTCGCACCATCCAGTTGTTGCTCAACTACCGAACCGATTACCCGTTCACGTTCCTGCTGGCGGGTCAGCCGAGTGTACTCAGCCGAGTGTCAAGACTTACCGAACTTGAAGAACGAATCGGCGTTAAATCGTTGATTCAACCATTCAGTCGTGAAGAAACGGCCGAGTACATCTGCCATCGTCTCGAAGTCGCAGGAGTCGCGAATTCCCCATTCGACGAATCCGCTCTGGACGAAATTCACGAACTCTCTGGCGGAGTCCCTCGCCGCATCAACCGCATCGCTGACCTGTCTCTGCTCGTTGGCTTTGCAGACGGTATGAGCCACCTGACGACCCGCGAAGTTGAATCCGTCGCCGACGAAATTGGCCTCTCCGTCGAAGCGTGAAATGCAAAGTGAGCGACGTTTTTCAGCGGCACGCTCAGGTCGACACTCTTCAGCGTGATCTCATTCCTGTACGGTGGGCGGTGCCCACTCTACGAAATCGCGGCCTCAGTCCTTGAACGGAAGCTGATCTGTTTGCCGCGTGGCGATGCCCTCTTTGAAGTGGCGACGGCAGACCGACTGGTAAGTCTCGTTACCGCCGATCTTGACCTGGGCTCCGTCACGGACCGGTTTGCCGTCCTCGCCGAGCCGCAAAACCATCGTCGCCTTCCGTCCGCAATGGCAGATTGTCTTGATCTCGGTCAGGCTGTCGGCCCAGGCGAGCAGATTCTGGCTCCCTTCAAACAGATTGCCCTGGAAGTCGGTTCTCAGTCCGTACGCCAGAACCGGGATCCCAAGATCGTCAACAACGTCGCTCAGCTGACGCACCTGCTGACGTGTGAGAAACTGAGCCTCGTCAACGAGCACGCAATGTAGTGGTGCCGTTCGGTGAGCCGCAGCGATCCGGTCAAGCAGGTTGTCATTTTGCGTGAACGTCACGGCTTCCGCTTTGATCCCGATGCGCGACGCCACCTTGCCTTCGCCAAACCGATTATCCAGTTGCGGCGTCAGCACGAGCGGGTTCATCCCCCGCTCTCGATAGTTGTAACTCGACTGAAGCAGCGTCGTGGACTTCCCGGCGTTCATCGTCGAGTAGTAGAAGTAAAACTTGGCCATGACCGTCGAGTTACTTCTTCAGGATTTCGGCACACACTTTGTGAGGTGCCATCGGCAGGTCTCGCATGCGGACTCCGATGGCGTCGAAGATGGCGTTGGCGATGGCGGCGGGCGGAGGACAGATTGGAACTTCGCCGACGCCGCGGACTCCGTATGGATGACCGGGATCGGGGACTTCGACCAGGATCGTCTCGATCATTGGCACGTCGTAGATCGTCGGGATCCGGTAGTCGAGGAACGACGCGTTTCGCATCGAGCCGGCTTCGTCGTACCAGTATTCCTCGTTAAGTGCCCAGCCGATTCCCTGAACGGCTCCGCCCTGGAGTTGGCCTTCGACGTAGCTTGGATGGATCGCCGTTCCAACGTCCTGAGCAACGGTGTATCGCAGAATCTGAACCTTGCCGGTTTCCGGGTCGACTTCGACGTCGGCGCAGTGTGTCCCGAACGCTCCGGCTTGAGTCTCCTCGCTGGCGGTGCCTCGGCCAGCGATCGGACCGCCGGTTGCGTTGATCCTGGCGGCGAGTTCTTTGAACGTGAAGCGGTTGTCGCCGGAGCCGATGATGCAGCCATCTTCGTAGCGAACTTCACTTTCGTCGCAGTCCCAGATCATCGCCGCGCGAGCACACATCTGCTGCTGGATATCTTTCGCAGCGTTGATGGCGGCGATGCCTGTCGCGAAGGTGACTCGACTTCCGCCAGTGACGTCCGTGTAGCCGACGCTGTCAGTGTCGACGACGGCCGGCTTCACTTCCTCAGCGGTGATGCCCAGCGTTTCC
>JADHNX010000370.1 GCA_016779365.1 Planctomycetaceae bacterium | reverse complement strand
TTTCCCGGCGCATGTCTGAATCGCCCACCAGCATCTCGATGCACGACCGCTTAGCATCGTTCCAGGGAGTCTGTCATGAATCGCGTGTTGTTTCTGTTGCTCACCGTTTTTGCTCTGCCGGAATTTCATTCAACGTTTGCTGCCGACGACGATGCCTCAAAGGACGCAAAACAGAAGGAACCCCGTAAAGTCTTCATCTCTCCCGACGATGCCGGAGATGACTACCCGCTCCAGGGTGAATACTCGGGGACGATCAAGTCCGGCAGCGGCGAGATCAAACTCGGCGTTCAGGTGATCGCTCTGGGTGATGGAAACTTTCGAGCCGTCGCCTACCCTGGTGGACTGCCAGGTGACGGCTGGAAGAAAGAACTGCTCAAGTATCACGCCGAAGCAAAGCGAGACGGCGATGCGATTCGCTTTTCCCTGCCCGATCAGGGTAGCGGTGAACTCACCAGCCGCGGAATTTCGATTCGTAACAGCGAAGGCACCGTCATCGGCGACATTCCGAAGGTGCATCGAAAGAGCCCGACGCTCGGCAGAAAGCCGCCTGAGGGAGCCGTCGTTCTGTTTGACGGTTCCACGGCTGATCACTTCAAAGGCGGCCGGTTGTCGGAAGACAAACTGCTGATGGAAGGCGTGACGTCCAAAGAACTGTTCGGCAGTTTCAAACTGCATCTGGAGTTTCGGCTTCCGTTTCAGCCATTCGCTCGCGGGCAGGGCCGAGGCAACAGCGGTTGTTACATGCAGGGCCGTTACGAAACTCAGATTCTCGACTCATTCGGTCTCGAAGGAGAACACAACGAGTGCGGCGGCGTTTACACCATCAGTCCTCCGGCGGTGAATATGTGCTTTCCGCCGCTGACCTGGCAGACCTACGACGTCGACTACACCGCAGCCACGTATGACGATGCCGGCAAGAAAGTCAAGAACGCTCGCATGACGGTATTGCACAACGGAGTGAAAATTCACGACAACCTGGAACTCGATCACGCAACCACCGCTCACCCTGTGAAGGAAGGGCCGGAACCAGGGCCGATCTATTTGCAGAATCATGGGAACCCCGTTCGGTATCGCAACATCTGGGTCGTGCCGACCGGCTCTCGCTGATCATCGACTGGCATTCAATTTTTTCTCGATTGAATTGGCGGAGCTGATTCGTTGAAACAGGCGTCGTATGACCGAGAGTAGTTCAGAGACGCCGCGTAACGAGGTGCCTTCGCCTCAACTGCTGGTAAGCGTTCGCTCGGCCAGCGAAGCCTCGGATGCTCTTGCCGGTGGCTGCCAGATTCTCGACGTGAAAGATCCCTCGCGCGGATCGCTGGGCCGAGCAGATAACTCGGTGGTCGAGCAGATCCTCCGAGCCGGTATCGCGGCAGGAGTTTCCGTCAGCGCGGCTTTGGGAGAAGTGGCCGACTACTCAACTTCACAAAACGTCGAAAATCCGAATCTGTCGCTTCCGGAGTCTTTAGCAGGACTTTCCTTCACCAAGCTGGGGCTTGCCGGTCTGGGTCATGATGGCAACTGGTCCGCACGCTGGCACGACACGATGTCGTACCTGGCCGGCGGCATTCGCTTGAGCGATGAAAAGAGTTCACCAGACTGGGTCGCCGTGATCTATGCAGACTGGCAGGCTGCCGACGCTCCGGCACCAGACGAAGTTGTTGATTGCGTTCTTTCTTCCAGCGACTCGACCAGCAACCGCATCGCCGGCGTTCTAATTGACACCTGGTCGAAAAAATCAGGCCGTTTGTTCGACAGCCTTCCTGTAGAAAAGCTGCGTGAGCTGGCTGAGTCTGTCCAGCAGTCGGGTCGTTTTTTCGCGGCTGCCGGACGCCTGACTTCGAACATGCTGCCCGAACTGGCACTTGCCAGGCCGGACATCGTTGCCGTGCGGTCAGCTGTTTGCCGAAATGAGGATCGCAAATCATCCGTTGACGCGAACGCGGTGCGGACACTTCGAGCAGAAATTGATCAAACATTCGCGGCCGGAACGGCGAGCAAAGACTTGCCGATCGGAGCGTTTAATGACTGAATCCGGCCCGTCGATATCGAAAAACTCGACAAGCTTCTTTCGTAACCGCTCGTTCTGGGGGCTGACGATCAGCCAGTTGCTGGGCGCCTTCAACGACAACATGTTCAAGCAACTCGTGCTGCTGCTGTGCCTGGAGAAAGCTCGCGAGATCGCTCAGGCAACGGGGAGTCCGGTTTCCGACCGCTACCAGCCCATCGCGATGGCCGTGTTTGCGATTCCGTGGATTCTGTTTTCCGGCGTCTCAGGATTCCTCGCGGACAGATTCAGCAAGCGACGCATCGTCGTGCTTTGTAAGTCGATGGAAATTTTCGTGATGGGCTGCGGTCTGCTGGCATTTCTTTCAGGACAACTGTGGGCGTTGTTCGTGGTTCTGTTTCTGATGAGCGCTCAAAGCACGGTCTTCGGGCCGGCCAAATTCGGAATTCTTCCCGAGCAGTTTCGGTCGGAAGACTTGCCACGGATCAACGGCATTTTTCAGATGACAACTTTCCTGGCGATTATTTTCGGGTTCGCGTCGGCCGGAATTCTGAAAGAAGCGTTGCCGGGGCAGGAGGGGCTCGCGCTGGTCAGCGTCGTGTCGATCGTGATTGCCGTGGCTGGAACGGGAGCGGCGTGCCTGGTTCGCCCGACACCCGTCGCACAGCCGGACCTGAAGCTCACCTGGCAGGCGGCTGGCATCGACGGCCAGAACTGGAAGCTGATTCAGGACAACCGATTTCTGCTCGGAGTCCTGCTGGTTTCGTCGCTGTTCTGGTTTGTCGGAGGTGTTGTCCAGCCATCGGTCAACAGTTTCGGAGAATACGACCTGAAACTCAGCAGCGACCGAATCGGAATTCTTCAGGCGTGCATGGGAGTTGGAATCGCGTTCGGCTGTGTGATGTCCGGTCGACTTTCAAAGAACCGGATTCGTTTCGGACTCGTCCGAGCTGGAATGCTGGGAATGGTTGTCGGCTTCCCTGCGCTGACCGCAGTTTCTTACTTTCAGCCAGGAGTTGCAGCCTCTACCAAGCAGGTTGCGGCTGAAGTTGCCGAGTCAGGCGGTCTGATTTTCGACGCGTCCACCGCCGAGTGGCTGGCGCGAGGCTTCCTGATCTGGCTAGGCGGTTGTGCGGGATTCTTCGCCGTCCCTTTGCAGGTCGCATTGCAAAGCGTACCGCCGGAATCTCAGAAAGGGCGGATGATCGGGACGATGAACCTCGTCAACTGGTTCGGGATTCTACTGTCTGCTGTCTTTTACGGACTCTTCGAAGCCATCCGCTCGGCACTGAACTCGCACGGCTTCGAACTGACTTCCGCGACGGTCTTTACAACCCTGGCCGTCATCGCAGCGATCGTCGCCATGATTTACCGTCCCGACGACATCGACCTGACCGATTCTGCAAAGTGATCCGAAGCTGTCACTTCAGTTCGCGCGGAGGTCGTAGGCGAGCAGGTTGTCCATGTCTCGCAGAAACAGTTTGCCGGCCGCGATGACCGGGTGAGACCACGCTGGTCGTCCGCTGCGTTGCGGCTGGTCGAAACGGCCTTTCTCTTCGTAACCGTCTGGCGTGGCTTCGACGAGTGCCACGGGGCCTTGCTCACTGCGAACATAAAGATGGCCGTCCGCGTACGAGACCGCTCCTTTTCCGACCGAGCGGTTCTGCCAGACAACGCGGTTACTTCGCAGCTCGATGCACTTCAGGATGCCGGGGTCGCTCGAGCCATAGAGATAGCCATCAACGACGACCATCCCGCCATGATGATTTTTCATTTCCTTCGTCGAGTATGCCACCTGCGAAACCGTCTGCCCGTTTCGAGACTGAAGCTGGAACAACGATCCGCCCGTGTCGTATCCCGACGCCGTAAAAATACTGTTGTTATGAAAAACCGGCGTCGAGCAGTTGGCCGTGCCGTTTGCCGATTCGCGGTGCCCCCACATGACCTGCCCATCGGAAGCTCGTACGCCAACCACTCCGCCGTGCGTGTAGTTAACGTATTGCCGAACGCCGCCGACTTCGATGGCGATGGGTGAGGCGTAAGCAGCCTTCGGGCTGGTCGGAACCGACGCTGTCCAGATCACGTTTCCGGTCATTCGGTTCAGAGCAACCATCGTCGCTCGCTGGCCACCAGGTGTGCAGATAACTTTGTCGCCGTCGACCAGTACCGATTCGCTGATACCCCACGTGATGTTTGAGCCGCCAAACTCGCGGAGAATGTTCTTTTGCCACTGTGCTTGTCCGGTTTGCGCGTCCAGGCATGACAGATCGCCGTTCGCTCCCAGCGAATAAACTCGCCCGTCAACGATCGATGGTGTGCCGCGAGGACCGTTCCCCTGCCCTTCCCGGTAAGCCGAACCGTTGACCGTGCTCCAGATTTCGCGACCGCTTTCGAGATCCAGGCAGATCACTTTTTCTTCCGACCCCACGTTACCCATCGTGTAAACACGACCGTTGCTGATCGAGACGGTGGAGTACCCTTCACCGATCCCTCGTGCCGTCCACGCTTGAGGCGGTCCCTGATCAGACCAACTGGCGAGTAACCCGGTTTCCGGTGAAAGATTGTCGCGATTGGGTCCGCGAAACTGATTCCAGTCACCGCTCGATGACGCGGCGACAGACGTTGACTCAACGGACTTCATCGGGAAGCGACGGCTGCGAACTGACGGGGACGATGTCCGACTTTCGCCGCTGCTCGATTTCGTGAGAGCGGGTTCTGAAACGGGGGTTTTCGATGAGACAGGCGTGCTGCTTTTTGTCGGCGTTTTCGTCGACGCTGGCTCGACCGTCGATTTCACATTCAGGCGGGTGACGTAGGAGTCGCTCACGAAAGCGTAGACGGACTGGCCTGGTTTCAGACGGCTGACAAGCCCCTTCTTTCCGTCAATCAGAATGCTGGCATCAGAAGCCAGGCGAAGTGCCCGATTCGTCTCCTTTCCTCGCAGCTTGACGACCAGACGCGTCCCTTTCGAATCCACAGAGACGATCGTTCCGGGAACGACTTCCGCACTTGCTGAATCGGAGACTGCGCTGATTCCAACAGCCGCCGCAAGAATGCAGAGAACTCGAAATCTCGTCCACATGATTCGCCACCTTTCTGTCTGTAATTCTTCAAACAAACCTCATGGAACTATGAACCGCCGGGCATAACGGCTCAAGACTGTTTGTCGGACGAGCATTCCGAGACAGGGGCTGAGAAAGGCTCTGGCGAATGAAAACGGGACGAGCATTTGCTCGTCCCGTTTGTTTCGTCGTCGATCAGTTCGGACAGGCCGCTATGGGGGCTCAGTCGTTGTTGGAAGCCCTGGTGCTGCCGGCCAGCTCCTGGAGTTGCGTCCGGAACCACTCCGGGTCATAGCCGCCGATTGCTTTCAGTGATTCTGGAAGCTGCTCGGCAATGATGTACTTATCACCGGCCGGCAAATCGAGCCGCAGTTTTTCGGTCAATTCGAGCTGCGTCAGAAGGTCGTTGACCTTCTTCTGTGCAGCGGCCCGGTCTCCAGAGTCCCAGGCCTGGAAGGTCTTCAAATTCGTCAACGCTCGGTCGATGGCCTGTTTGTCTGATTCGTCTGCCGGGGCGACAGTGAACTTCGGAAGGTCGGTGTTCATCTCGGAAAGCACCGTGCGAATTGCCCAGACCAGTTGCCGAGCTGAATGAAAATCGGGATATGTTTCAGGAGGCAACGACACCAGCGTCTGAAGGGTTCGACTGGCATCTTCCTTACCGACCGGACTTTTAAAGACATCGTTCGCCAACTGGTCGAGCCATGCGATCAGGCCATTTTCGCCCATAGCGACAGCCTGAATCGCTTTCGGGTCGCCGAACGGCCGACGATCCAGGACTCTTCGAAGCT
>JADHNX010000369.1 GCA_016779365.1 Planctomycetaceae bacterium | reverse complement strand
ACGACTCCCGAAGCGATGGTTTCACTGGCTAAAGGAAACGGCGACCTTGCCTACAAGCAGTTTGCTTCGGCATTCAACGTTTCCTCGATCGCCGCTCGAGACCGCGAGCGGTTGCTCGATCAGATCGGCGAAGCCTTTGCCAACATCGATCCGGCAGCCATCTCGACACACATCGATCGAATTCTCGTCGACTTTCCCGCCGAGCCGGCTCTGTTGATCGCGTCTGTCGAACTCGCTCTTCGCAAAGGTTCGTATGAATCGGCGACAGAGAAACTCGACCAGTTACAGGCTGTCGATGCGGTCCCTGGTCGAGCCGGTTTCATGCGAGCACGTCTGCTGACTGCGTCTGGCCTTCCGAACCGGGCTCTGGAAGAACTCGAAGAAGTTTTCAAAGTGGCTCCCCGACACGGACGAGCCCATCTGCTGGCAGCACGACTCGAATATGCCAATCGAGAATACGCACGAGCTTTGATCGAACTGCGACAGGTGCCGTACCCTCTGTCAGACAGCGAAGAAGCTTCGCTGCTGATGGGACGAACGCTGTCTCACCTGAACCGAGCAGACGAAGCAGCCATTTCGCTGACTGAGCGAGTGCAGCGTGACCCGCAACGAGTCGAACCGTGGCTCGCGTTGTCCCTGGCGTACGCCAGCCAGAATCAGCCGAACAATGCGAAAGCTGTGCTGGAACAGGCTCTCCTGTTTCATGGTAACGATCAACGCGTGCAGGATAGATTGCTGGCCATGCACCTCGACCAGAACGACATCACGACCGCAGACACGCTGTCTCAGAAATTTGGAGGCACCTCGCCAGACCTGCCGACCAGCATGCGCTTTGCGAAGCTCTTCCTTGAACGCGGCGAGCCGGAAATCGCCTACAGGTGGATCTCTCGCGCTCACATGGTTCCGAACGCTGAGTCCAATAACGAACTCGTTTTTCTCGACGCGATGCTGCTGCATGAGCGTGGCATTAAGAACGAGCGATGGGAAATGCTTCAGGCCGCGCGGCGCCGGTACGAAACACTGCTTCAGCGGCAGCCCGGTCATATCGCCGCGCTCAATGGACTGGCGCGACTCCTGATGCGAGATCTGCGGACGGCTGCCGAGGGTGTGGCCGTCGTTGAGCAAATCAGAACGGCGATGCCACTCGATCGTTTGAACCCTGAAGTTCAGGCAACCGTCTCGGAAGCTTATCGACGAGCCGGTCGACCGAATGAAGCACTGACCGTCATCAAGCGGAGCATCAACCAGAACCCGGACGCTGCCGTGCTGCGTCTTGAATTCGCAGCCGCACTGCTGGAAAGTTTTCCAGAAGACCCTGTAAAGGCTCGACAGGCCAAAGAAGAACTTCAGCGTGCCGCCGAACTCCGCCTGCCCGCAAGTCGCCTCTCCGAATTCAACAACCTGTCGGCAAAGCTTGAGAATTCGTAATCGGACGTCCGGTGGCTACAGGGCTTTGATTTCATCGGCGGCAGCAATTTCACACGTTGCAACGGTAATGACTTCCGGCATCACATCCGACACAGCCGGCAGATTCAGCAACACCCTCGCACGACCAGCGCCGCCTCGCGAGCACTCAGCGCGATTCCAGTCAGCGTGCCGGTTCCTCGGACGAATCCAACCGTGCAGGCGTTACGGTTGATGCCGCGCGTGTCGAGTTTTGTGCTGCTGATATCACCTCACAGGACGATAACTCGATCCGAGGTCTTCGTGGCCGCTCAGCGTCGTCGTCGCAGCGCGATTTCCACTTCCCGACGGTCTTGCACTCTCCATCTCAATTCAACTCACGCTGGTCGACTGTGACCGCAGCTGGGGCAGAGCGACTCGTCGCTCACGTTCCGCCGGATGTCCAGCCATCATGCCATGTGCGAGGGCCATTCATGACTCAACTTTCCACTCCGACCACAACGCTAATCCGTATTCCGTTCAGCGGGCTGACAGATTTCCAACCGCAGGCGCTTGCGCCGGGTTTGCCGATGCTGGACGTCAACAAGTTGACTTACCAGATTCTGCTCGGCTGGTTCGGCGATCTTCTGGCCGAGCCGGAACTCGATGACGAAGGAGTCGTGTTTCACTCACAGCGAAGTGGTATCCGGCAAACGATTGTCGAACGAGCACTCGCGACGTCTGAAGATCTGCACGGCTCACTCCAGCTTCAATACGAGAAACTCAAAAACGCGCTCTTCGACGTTCGACCAGTCAGTCCCAGCGAACGACTGATCTTTAACCGGCTGCAACCACCGATTGGAAATCACGAAGGTTTCCTCTACCGGGTGCTGACCGAAAGTGACGACGAGCAGTTGGTCTGGTGCTGGGGTTTCCAGCGGCGAACGCAGTACGGCGACGCAAGACTCTGCAGCAACATCGAGTGCTCGATGCTGTTTCTGCATGATTCGCTGGCAGAGCCCCTGTGCCCACACTGCGGCACACCGTTCAGCGCAGCGATCGAGAAAGCCCGCTCCACATCCTCAAAATTCCCGATTGGAAAAGCGTCAGCCGCTGCCGCCGTTCTGCTATTGGCAGGCGGAACATTCTGGTTCAGTTCTGACCGGACGGACTTGTCTGCCGATACCATCACCGACGTGGCCGAACTCGATCTTCCCTCCCCCAGAACCAACCCTGTTCCCTACGAAGAGCCTGCAATCCCGGAAACGGCCAGCACAAACAGGAACAACGAGAACGAAGTCTCTCCGGAAATCTCAGCAACTGAACTGGCTGATCCCGACACCACAGTTGTCGCTGATACCACGGAACTGCCGACCTCGGTCGCTGAACCATCACCGACCGAGCCGCCGGAGCTGTTCGTCGGGTTCAACGATTTTCCCAGCGTCGACAAACCAGCCACCAGTGATGACTCGACCCCCGACGTTGAAGATCCGTCATTCATCGAGCCAACGCTTCCGTCTGCTTCCTCACTGCCCGACCTTCCTGACAGTTTCGAACCATTCGACGACAGCCCAGCGAAACTGAAAGATTCAACGGAATCGACTGTCGAAATTGCCGAGCCGGAGTCGTCACTTCCGATTGTCAAAGCCGACAGTTTTCCACAGGACAAGGCCGACGAAACTCCGGAACTGCCGGACGTTCTGACCGAACCACTGGTGACTCAATCTAAACCAGACACTCCGACTTCAACTCAGGAAACGACGCTGGACAACTCGGCGACCCAGTCCGAAAACGATACTCCTCTGACCTCAGAAACTGAGCCGGTCGCGAAGCCGGAGATCGCCAAACCCGACCTGCCTGGTCCTGGAGATTCGATCATTCAGGACAAGCTCGTCGAGAAAGTTGAGAAACCAGTCTCGGAGGCTCCAGCCGAGTCGCTTTCCTGGCACAGTGATTACCTTGCTGCTTACGTCGAAGCGTCCCAGGAGAAACGCTTCCTGTTGATGCTGTTCCGTGAGAACGCCGTCGGGGGTGAGCCGCTGGCACCAACGAATTCAGTCTTTGATCCGTCACTGCGACCGATGCTCGAACAATTCAGTCGCGTCGAACTGCCACTGAACGCAGCCATGCCGAATGTTTCAAGCAAAAGCGAGGATTCCGAGCAGGACGCTTTACCGAATCTGCTGTTGAAACATCGGTCGTTCAGGCATCTTGGAATGCAACCGGGAATCGCCGTTGTCGATCTCACCGATCCTGCGTCACCAAATCACGCTCGAGTCGTTTCCGTGCTGCCTTTGCCGGAAAATGGCCAGTTCAACAATGCTGACCTCATGCTTGCATTGAATCTTCCGCAGGGAGCGATCAGTCAGCGTACGTTGCTTTTTGCGATTCGCAGCACCGTGCCTGATTCCAGTCTTTCGATGCGTGAGTTCTCGCCGACGTTGATCGAACTGGCGCATCGAAACTCGCGATACATGGCGAACTCTGGCCAGGTCGGTAGTTTCGATCGGGAAAATCGTGCGCAGCAGATCGAAAAAGAATTCGGAGCGCAGGCCAGACTGAAGGAACTCGTTTTCGCCACCGAGGCTGAAACCGGAATCCAGGACGCCGCTTTGCAGGCCGTCACCAGCTGGATCAGCAACTCCGAATCGTTCGACATTCTGGATTCACCGGCCAGGGCGATGGGCATGGAGATGTTCCAGAACTCCGAGTCCGGACGCTGGTTCGTGACCTGCTTCGTCGTCCGCTGATTCAGGTCCAACCAAAGTAGCCATCTCGCTCTGCGAGATGAGCCGATCGCAGAATCGTACTGCTGAGTTCAAGCCGCCTCGTCGTTGAAACTTTTCGCCCGTTGGAAATGTGTCACGGAAATTCGCCGTTTTTGATGACGCCTGCTCATCTCGCGGAGCGAGATGGCTACTGATGCCAAACTTCGGCCATTCTCCGCTGAGAGAGTGAACTTTCCGGCGGCTTTTCGTTCACGCGGCTTTGCGTCAGACTGCGCCTCACCCGAGCGTGATTACTGACATTTGTAATCGCGTTCGCCCGTAAGTCCGAGGAGCACTTTTGATGGCCGAAGAAGAAGTATCGCAACGCGAAAAACATCTCACGATGTCCGTCCTGATGACGCCCGACAAGGCCAACTTTTCAGGCAACGTGCACGGTGGCGAAATGCTGAAGATGCTGGATGAGGTCGCGTACGCCTGCGCGTCCCGATACTGCGGCAATTATGTCGTCACTCTGAGTGTCGACCAGGTTGTTTTCAAACAGCCCGTTCGAATCGGCGAGCTGGTCACTTTTCTGGCGACGGTCAACTTCACCGGTCGAACGTCTCTGGAAGTCGGTGTAAAAGTTGTCGCCGAAAATATCCCGAAACGAAGTTGTCGCCATACTAACTCGTGCTACTTCACGATGGTCGCGATCGACGACAACGGCAAACCGGTCCCCGTCGATCCGGTCGTCTTGGACAGTCTGGAGGATCGTCGTCGTTACGAAGGAGCAAAGCGTCGCCGCGAGTTCCGACGGGAAATCCAGCAACGGAACGAGCAAATCCGAGAAGGCAGCGACGTCGCTCTTTCAGCCGAACCGACCACCGACGAGCCACGCCGTCGAAACTAATCAGAATTTCCGTAGGGTGCGTCTCGACGCATCACAGCGTGATGAGAAACAATGGTGCGTCGAGACGTACCCTGCGATTTCGGAAGGATTCGAGCGATGATGCAACTGATGGGCGACCCAGGAACTACGCAGTACGACCTGCGATTCTCTGTTCTGGGGATCCCCGTCCGCGTTCATCCGATGTTCTGGCTGGTCGGGCTGCTGTTAGGTTCCGCGACTCCTGAACTTTCGCTGGTCGTCATCTGGGTGGGATGCCTGTTTGTCTCGATCCTTGTCCACGAACTCGGGCATGCTCTGGCGGCGAGAAGTTACGGCTGGCCGCCCGACATTGTGCTGCACGGTTTCGGCGGCTTTGCCAGGTACTCGCCCGGCCACGGCTACACGCGCCAACGTGCCATCTGGATTGCTTTCGCTGGGCCACTCGCCGGCTTCGGACTGTACGCCGTTGTGCAGTGTGCTCACCTCTGGCTGCTTGCTGGCCGCGCTGAAGAGCAACCCTGGGCGATTAACCTGCTGAGCAGTAATGCCGGAGCCGGAGTCCTGTTCGCGATCCGCCAGCTTACATTCATCAACCTGTTCTGGGGACTGGTTAACCTGATGCCCGTCTTTCCGCTCGACGGGGGAAGGATCTGCTTCGAACTCTGCAATGGTCGAGGCAGCTACTCGGGCCAGGCCCGCGCTTACCAGATCGGCATGATGGCTGCCGGGTTAATGGCACTCTACTTTGCAAATCTGGAGATGTACCTTGCCGCTCTCATGTTCGGCAGCCTCGCCTATCAGAACTACCAGTTCTACTCTCAGACAAAACGTGGCTACCAGTAGGTCAGGTACTGCCTGATGAAGTCCTTCCACTATTCAACGCCATCGTTTAGTTCTC
>JADHNX010000368.1 GCA_016779365.1 Planctomycetaceae bacterium | reverse complement strand
GCGAGGTCGCACAGTGTTGGAAAGAGGTCTCTTAAGTAGCACTGCGTGTTCAGTCGCGAGTCTTTTGAAATGCCCGGTCCGGCCATGACGAGCGGAACACCGATCGTGTGTTCGTACATGCTTTGTTTCCCTCGTAGCCCGTGGCTGCCGACTCCGAGCCCGTGATCGCTGGTGAAAACGATGAGCGTGTCCTCCAGCTTTCCGCTGTCGCTGAGCGATTTCAGAACTCGCCCGATCTGCGCATCCATGTGCGAAATCACGGCGTAGTACGCGGCGAGTTCCGCGCGAGTTTCTTCGGGAGTTCTTGGCCAGGCGAAGAGCTTTTCGTCGCGACCGTCGAAGTTGCCGTGGTCAAACGGGTGCTCTGTCGCAAAGTTTTTTGGAAGAGGCATCTTTGCTGCCTCGTACATGTTTGCGAATTTCGGGTGAATCATCAGCGGGTCGTGCGGAGCCGTAAAATTAAGATGAATGAAGAATGGTTTGTCTGTCGACTGTTCAATCAACTCAATGGCCGCGTCCGCAAACTTCTCGCTGATGTCCGAGGTCAGACCGACGCCGCGTTCCGGAAACATCGTCCCGTCGCCAGATTGAAAGATCCATCCGCGATACCCGGTCACAGGTCGACCGGCCCAGTCAACCTGAGGCTTGTACCACCTGCCCCCGCCCCCTCGGTACAGGCCGTTCGTTTGAGAGTAGCCTCGCTCAGTCGGTGCTCCGTCGTTGTGCCACTTGCCGACGTAGGATGTCTGGTAACCGGCATCGGAAAACCACCGAGCCATCAGCGGTAACTCGGGATCGATCGGTTTTCCGAAGTCGATCACTCCGCTGCGAAAGCTGGAACACCCCGAAAGAATTTCCGCACGACTCGGAGTACAAATTGGATTTCCGCACGTTGCTCGCATCAACGACGTGCCTTCTCGAACCAGACGATCGAGATTCGGAGTCCTGATGACTTCGTTTCCCAGCGCGGCAATCGTGTCCGGTCGCTGATCATCGCTGACGATCAACAGGATGTTCGGTCGATCGGCTGCGATCGCGAAACGGCAACTCAGAAAGACAATGCCGAAGAGCATCCGCAGAAAACACGACGTTGAGTTTTGGATACTGGAGCGTTTCATTTGACGCATGAATTCCGAAATGAGCAGTACTCGATGGCCGCGGTTGTTTTCTTCCGTGGTTCAAACCGTATCAGAGAATTGCCAGTTTTACTTTTCTTTCTCTGCTCTGTGCCTCAGTGTCTCGCAGGTTAGAACGTCGGACTGTATGGCTCAGCCGGCGGAAGCTGACATTGGCAGCCAGACGCTGTTGGCGTTGCTGCTGGCGACGGTTTGTTCGATGAAACGAACGCCTTCCAGGCCATCGTACACGTTCGGGTAGATTGTTGAGCGAGGGTCCCGATCGCCGCCTCCGGCTCGCCAGATCATGTCGTCGTACGCCGCCGAGTACACATTGGCAAAGGCTTCGAAGAAGGCTTCCGGGTGTCCGGCGGGAATTCGGCATGCCGCGTTGCCGGAGTCGTTCATGTAGGACTGACCGGGGGCTCGATCGTAAATTCGCTGAGGCTGTCCGGTTTGCCGAAGCGTCAACGAGTTCGGTTCTTCCTGCCGCCATGACAACGATGCTTTGTCGCCGTCGATTTCGATCGACAGGTCGTTCAGTCGCCCGTGGGAAACCTGACTGACCGTCACCATGATCAGCGCATCGTTCGAACATCGCACCAGCGAATGCCCATAGTCATCGAGCTGTCGACCGGAAAACGTCGTCAGCTTGCCGAGCACTTCGACAGGCTGCAAATCCGTCATGTACCGAGCGAGGTTGTAAGCGTGCGTGCCAACGTCGCCGATCGTTGCTCCTGGTCCGTTCTTAAGTGGATCGTCTTTCCAGTTTCCACGAGCCGCTGGCTTTTCAGGATCGACGGCCCACATCCAGCCCTGGACGTAGTTCGCTCGCACTGCGCGGATTTCGCCGAGTTCTCCGGAAGCGATCATTTCCTTCGCCTGGCGGACCATCGGGTAACCGGTGTAGTTATGCGTCAGCGCGAAGACGGCTCCGGTCTCTTCGACGAGCCTGACCAGAGTTTCTGCATCGGCAACTTTCGTCGTCATCGGCTTGTCACAGATGACGTTGAAGCCGGCCGCCAGTGCCGCTTGAGCCATCGGGAAGTGCAGAAAGTTCGGCGTGGCGATGCTGACAAAATCGACGCGTTTGTCTTCAGGCCGAGCGGCCTCGGTCACCAGCATTTCTTCCCACGACGCGTACGCTCGCGAAGGATCAACTCCAAAGGCGAGAGCACTTTCGCGCGAACGCTCCAGCGATGACGAAAACGCTCCGGCTACCAGTTCTGCTCGACCGTCAAGCTGCGCGGCCGTTCGATGCACCTTGCCGATGAATCCTGCTCCGCCGCCCCCGATCAGAGCCATGCGAAGTTTTCGATTGAGTGGAGAGTTCAACATCGTCGTCTTGGCCTTGCCATCTGATATTGCGGTGAATTGAGTTGTCGCAAGGCCGATTCCCACCGGCCGATAAAGACAGCGTGATAGATAATTGGCTGGCAGGAACCGGCCCTGCATCGGAACAGTTCGCGAAATTTGCGAAGCCCGTTGCACTCTGAAACGCGAGCGGGAAGACTACAAGTGCAACGTTTCCTTGACCACTCGTGCGACCGCCTTTCTGATTCTCGACAGGAGTTCGAACATGACTCATCAACTGACGCGACGTTCATTCATTCAAAGTGCTGCGGCGGCAGGCTTCGGCCTTCCTCTGATCCGAACCAACGCGTTCGCCAGCGTGAATGACCAGCTCCACGTTGGCTGTATTGGAGTCGGCGGTAAAGGCTGGTCTGACATGATGGAAACGGCCAAAAGCCCGCACGTCATAATTCAGGCCATCTGCGACATCGACGACAGTGCCAACCATCTTGGCCGAGCCGCTGAGCAGTTTCCGAAGGCGACGAAGTATTCCGACTGGCGAACTTTGCTCGACAAAGAAAAGCTCGACGCTCTGATCGTTTCGACGCCCGACCACATGCACGCTCCGGTCGCGCTGAGTGCCATTGAACGAGGCCTGCATGTTTACTGTCAGAAGCCGCTGACGCACACGGTTCACGAGGCCCGCGTTCTGAGCAACGCCGCTAAGAAGGCTGGCGTGGTCACTCAGATGGGCAATCAGATTCAGGCATACGCCGAGTATCGATCCGCCGTGCAGCTCGTTCATGACGGTGCGATTGGCAAGGTCAAAGAAGTCTTCTCGTGGCAGGCGGGCAAGCCGAGCTGGCGAAAAGTTAACGACCGACCAGAAGGCGGCGATCCGGTTCCCAAAAGCGTGAAGTGGGATAACTGGCTCGGCGTCGCTCCGGAACGACCCTACAAAGCGGAGATTTATCACCCGTTTAACTGGCGGCACTGGCAGGATTTCAGCAACGGCCAGCTCGGAGACTTCGGCTGCCACATCCTTGATCCGGTTTTCATGGCCATTGGCTTAACCAGCCCGGTCTTTCTCGTTGCCGGTGCGCCGAAAGTAAACTCGGAGACGTGGACGCATTCTGCCCATGTCAAATACATTTTCCCAGGCAATGAGCGAACGGCAGATTCTACGATCAGCGTGACCTGGTTCGACGGTGTCGGACGAAAACCGGTTGAGGCACTGGACGGAATTCTTGACGAAACCGCCATTCCGAACGCCGGTTCTGTGCTCATTGGTGAAAAAGGTTCGTTGCTCATTCCTCATGTTGGAACGCCAAAGCTTCTGCCGGAAGAAAAGTTTGCCGACTACGACATGCCGCAGCTTGAACGGCTCAGTCATTACGTTCTGTGGGCCGACGCCTGCCGCGGAGAAGGTACAACCAACTCCAACTTCACTTACGCTGGCAACCTGACTGAGACTGTATTGCTCGGAACAATCGCCATCCGCCTGCGAGGACAGGAATTGAAGTGGGACGCGGCGAATCTGAAGCTGACTCGCACCGGAGAGAATCTGTCCGGCGACGACAAGGCTCAGGGGCTGCTTTCTAAACCGTATCGCAAAGCGTGGGCAGTAGAAGGCCTCGTATAGCTTGTTTGCATTCTGCGCGTCATCTTGTGGAGTTAAGCATGCCTGTACTGACTCGGAACCGCCGAAAGCCTTCGAGGGCGTTTGTGTGAACAGTCCGGATTCTCGAAAACTGGCACGACTGCTTTGTGCCGTTGCGCTATGTCTTGCCGCCTCCTTGCAGTGCCACGCGGCCGACGCCAGGCCCAACGTTCTGTTCATCTCGGTTGACGATTTGAATGACTGGATCGGTTGCCTGGGCGGGCATCCTCACGCAAAGACTCCCAATTTCGACCGGCTGGCAGCCAGCGGTGTTCTGTTTACGAATGCTCACTGCCCGGCGCCTGCGTGCAATCCCTGCCGAACGGCGATCATGACGGGGATCGCGCCCAACGTTTCCGGCATGTACGAAAACGGTCAGAAGATGAGGGAAGTGCTGCCGGATGCCGAACTGCTGCCAAAATACTTTTCCCGGCACGGTTACTGGTCGAGCGGCTCCGGGAAGATTCTGCATTACTTCATTGATGCTCCGTCGTGGGACGACTACTTCCCCGCGAAGGAATCTGAGAACCCGTTTCCTCGAACGCTTTACCCGGACAAGCGACCGGTGAATCTCCCGCGCGGCGGCCCTTGGCAGTATGTCGAAACGGACTGGGGCGGTCTGGACGCGACTGACGAAGAGTTTGGCGGTGACTGGCTCGTGTCAAAGTACGTCGGTGAGCAGCTCAGCCGAAAACACAACAAGCCGTTCTTTCTGGCCTGCGGCCTCTACCGCCCGCACGAGCCGTGGTTTGTCCCGCAAAAGTATTTCGATCAGTTTCCGCTCGACGAGATTCAACTGGCGCCGGGTTATCGCGAAGACGACCTGGACGACCTGCCACCCGCCGGAAAGAAGCGAGGCCCGAATCGCTACTTCGCGCACATCCGCGAGCAGGGGCAATGGAAGCAGGGCATTCAGGGGTACCTCGCGTCGATTGCGTTTGCCGACGCCATGCTCGGTCGAGTGCTCGATGCTTTGGAGAATGGCCCTAATGCTGACAACACGATCGTCGTCTTATGGAGCGATCACGGCTGGCACCTGGGCGAGAAGCAGCACTGGCAGAAGTACACCGCCTGGCGAGCCTGCACGCGAGTGCCGCTGATGGTCCGTGTTCCAAACGGCACGCCCGGTCTGACAAACGGCACAACAGCCGGCACAACATGCTCGAAGCCGGTCAACCTGCTGAGTCTTTTTCCAACGCTGACCGAACTCGCAGGACTCCCGCACAAGCCGGACAACGACGGACCGAGTCTCGTTCCGCTGCTCAAAGATTCGAACGCCGACTGGAAGCACACTTCGGTCACGTACCTGGGTGACGCCGGTTCGTACGGACTGAGCACCGAAGCCTGGCGCTACATTCATTACTCCAACGGCGACGAAGAACTGTACGACAGCGCCGCCGACCGTTACGAATGGACGAATCTCGCCGCTAGACCGGAACACTTCGCCCGACTGAATGAGTTGCGGGAGATCGCTCCGAAAAAATTTGCGGCGAAGATGGCTCCTAAAGATGAGTCTCTTCCAAACCTGAAATGGCAGATTATCAAGGACGGAAACGCTCCCTCTTCAAAACCGGACGGCAACCCGTTCGATGTGGTCTTCATCAATCGAAGTGAAAAGACGGTCGTCCTGAACTGGATGGCCCCATCTGGAAACCCGAAACCGTACGGTGGCATCGAACCCGGAAATCGCAAACGCCAGCAGACCAGACCGGGAGCCGTGTGGCTCATCACGGATGAATCAGACAATCCACTCGGCTATTTCACCGTCGGCGACCGAACCGCTCGGGCAGAAATTCCGCAACGCACCAGGGACTAACAAC
>JADHNX010000004.1 GCA_016779365.1 Planctomycetaceae bacterium | reverse complement strand
CGAAGCCGCGTCAACTGTTCCGACTCCTTCAAGGATTTCGGCAGACGATCCCAGCGGCCAGGCACGCATCAGTTGAGCGTAAAGTCCGGCGGCGTCCTGTGCGTCAAGCAGTTTCTGAAGGCGTGGTCCTCGGCGTCGATCGAGCAGCGGAAGTGCTGAGCCAACAAGCTTTCGAAACGTGGATGGAAGCCGCTGGGCTATCAGCAACTTCTGAAACCATTCGTACCGCTGGTAGCCGCCGAAAAATTCGTCGCCGCCGTCTCCCGTCAGAGCAACCGTGACGTACTTTCGCACTTCGCGGCAAAGGGCCATCGAAGGCAGGCCCGACGAGTCTGCGTACGGCTGCTCGTAGCAGTCGACGAAGTCGGTCACGAGGTCTGGCAACGAATTCGGATCGATCTTGATTTCGATCTGCTCAAGGCTCAGGTGCCTGGCGATTTCGGCAGCGAACGGTGCTTCGTTGTGTGACGCATTGTCGAATGCGACGGTGAACGTGGGCACGGAGTCATGGCCGGATGCTTTGAGCTGAGCGGCGACGAGTGACGAATCGATGCCGCCACTCAGAAATGCTCCGACCGGAACATCGCTGAGTGTGCGGATGGCGACAGCGTCGGCCAGCGTGCGATCGAGTTCGTCGATGTCTGCTTTCGGGCAGGTCCCCCAGTCGAGATTCGTGAAGTCGTGCCACTGTCGCCGACCAATGATTTGCCCAGCTCTCAAGGTGACACTCTCGCCGGGACGGAGCTGGAAAGTGTTTCGAAACGCCGTGAGCGGGGCAGGGTAGTGACCGAACTGAAAATACGACGGGAGCGTTTCGGCGTCCCACTCCAGCCCGAACGGCTCGAAGCATCTCAGCTCTGAGGCGAAGGCGATGAATCCGTTGCCTTCATAAATGTAGAGCGGCTTTTTGCCAATGCGGTCTCGGGTCAGCGTGATCGTTCCGGAGTCTCGATCAAGAAAGGCGGCGGCGAACATGCCGTTGCACTTTTCAAAGATGGCGTCGCCGACTGACTCGAACGCTTCTGCGAAAACTTCGGTGTCGCCGGTTGTCTGAAGGGCGACTTTGGAGCAAAAGTCGCTGGCGAGCGAACGTGAGTTGTAGATTTCTCCGTTGAAGGCGACGGTCGTGCGGCGGGACGCCGTCTGCATTGGCTGATTGGCTCGCGGATCGAGGTCGCGAATGGCCAGCCTGCGAAATCCCAGCAGCGATGTGCGGCGGGAGTCGATATGAAATCCGTCCGAATCCGGACCTCGATGCGCGATGGCATCGGTCATTTGATGCAGCGCATGTTCTGCCCACGGAAACGGTTCGGCCATTGAAAGGCCGGTAAACCCACACATTCCAGCATCCTTTCGGGAATGTTTGATAGATGTTCGCGAAGCTTGCCTGAACGGCGAGCCTGCGCGGCGGCATGATAGTCCCCCGGCAATCTGGCCGGAACGCCTTTCCTGAGCGTCAGTTGCCTGGCTGGCGTTTATCCACAAGTAGCCATCTCGCTCCGCGAGATGAGCAGGCGTCATCAAAAGACGGCGATTGCAGGGAAACCTTCGCCGCGAGCGGTAAATGCAATGGCGAAGCAATCCGAACTCAGCAGCGAGAATGCGTGATCGGCTCATCTCGCGGAGCGAGATGGCTACTTTTCAGGGCTTCGTCAGCACTCCTCAGCTTCGATTGGAGTTATTTGTAAACAACTGTTTCCGGCCTGCTGTTTCTAATCGGGAAGCTATTTCGGACGCATTCCTCAATGGCTGCGGCGATAATCCGAACCGAATCCCAGTCGACGCTGCATGTCGTACCGCTTCAGCGAGTCGTCGATGACCGGCATGGCGGTGTCGGCTTCCTGCATCTCGTTGACTTCGACCGACTTGTCTTCCAGCAGTTTATAGTCCTGGAAAAATCGGCGAAGCATCATCAGGCGATGCGGCGGCAGTTCGCTGGCGGTGCGGAAACTGTTGTATTCCGGATCGTCGACGGCGACAGCCAGAATCTTATGGTCCGGTTTTCCGCCGTCGATCATCGTCATCATGCCGATGGCTCGTGAGTTGACGAGCGTCCTGGGAGCGACCGGTTCCTGGCAGAGGACCAGCACGTCGAGCGGGTCATCGTCTTCGGCCAGCGTCTGCGGAATGAAGCCGTAATTTGCGGGGTAGTAGACAGCCGAGTACAGGATTCGGTCGAGCTTCATCAGGCCCGTCTCTTTATCCAGTTCGTACTTCACGCTCGAACCCATCGGGATTTCGATGAGGGATCGGAATTCAGCGGGAAGGTTGATGCCGGGAGTGACGTCGTGCCAGGGATTCATTGGGGGCCTGCGGTCTGAGTTTCACGGGGTGATTCGTGTCGGACCCGGTTTGTATCGACTATCTCGAAACAGGTCGAACTCAGATGAGCTATCTTCCCAGCATTTTCTTTGCCCGCTCGTTCGAGGCGATCGGAATCTTCTTCAGCAGCATGTTGACGACGTCGTCGGGGGTTACTGTCTCGCTGTCGGCGTGAAAATTGGTCACGATACGATGTCTCAAGACGGCGTGAGCGACCGCCTTCACATCGTCCGTGCTGACGTGAAATCGGCCTTCGAGAATGGCTCGCGCTTTCGCGCCGATAATCAGGTACTGACCAGCTCGCGGACCGGCTCCCCAGGAAATGTACTCGCGGACAAACTTCGGAGCCTCCTCTTCGTCAGGTCGAGTCGCTCGAACGAGATCTCTGGCATAAACGAAAACGTGCTCGGCAACGGGGACGCGACGAACGACTTCCTGCAACGCCAGGATCTGAGACGCGGTCAACGCCGGTTCAAGCACCGGCTCGCCACTTCCGGTTGTCTGTTTGAGAATTCGCAGCTCCTCAGCGGCTGACGGGTATTTCACAATAATATTGAACATGAACCGGTCGAGCTGTGCTTCGGGCAGCGCGTACGTGCCTTCCTGCTCGATCGGGTTCTGCGTGGCGAGCACAAAGAACGGCTGAGGCAAACGGTAAGTGCTCGATCCAACCGTGACGTGCCGCTCCTGCATGGCCTCCAGAAGGGCGGCCTGTGTTTTCGGCGGAGTCCGGTTGATTTCGTCGGCCAGCAGGATGTTTGTAAACAGCGGCCCCTGCATAAATTGAAACGTGCGCCGCCCGGTTTCCGGATCGTCCTGGAGAACGTCCGTGCCTGTAATGTCAGAAGGCATCAGGTCGGGCGTGAACTGAATTCGCCGAAACGAGAGTTGCAGGATTTGCGAGATCGTGCTGACCAGCAGAGTTTTCGCGAGGCCGGGGACTCCCACCAGCAGACAGTGGCCGCGACTGAACAGCGAAACGAGCAACTGATCGACGATGTCCTGCTGCCCGATGATGACTTTTCCGATTTCGGAACGCATTCTTTTGTAAGCAGTCTGCAGGCCCTTAATTGCCTGAGCTTCCCGCTCACGAACGTCGAGATCCATTTCCGGCGAGGCGACTTCCACGTCATTATCGTCGGGCAGAAAGTCTTCAGGTGGTACGGCCTCGTCGATCGACACGGTTGCGATTCCTGGTTGGTGGTGCTGGTCTGTCGGCTGGACTATTTTCCGCGGACGTGTCGGCAATCGACGAAGTCGAGTTCGCGAGCTTGTGACGTCCTGGCGATCACGATTGTGACCATTATCGGCTGTCTCGTGAAACCGTCCGGCCATCACAATTCGACAACACAACACAAACGTCGGCGAATAACGTCTGGCGGAATGAACCAGAATCAGGAGATATGAAATGCTTCCCGGTATCAAACTGTTTGATCTGACTGGCCGTGCGGCAATTATCACTGGGGGCTCGAAGGGGCTGGGAGCCGCAATTGCCGAGGGGCTGGCGTCAGCCGGGGCAAACGTGTTGCTCGTCAGCCGCAACCTGGCAGAAGCTCAGACGGCTGCCGACGAAATTGCATCGGGCTATGGAGTCAAAACCGCCGCCATCCAGGCCGACGTTTCAAACCCGGAAGACGTCGACGCGATGGTCGCCAAAGCGATCGCTGAGTTTGGCCAGATCGACATTCTCTTTAACAACGCCGGAATCAACATTCGCGGACCGATTGACGAACTGAGCTACGAAGAGTTTCAAAAGGTTCAGGACATCAACGTCAACGGCGTCTGGCTGTGCTCGCGAGCGGTCGCTCCTCACATGAAAAAACAGGGCAAAGGCCGGATTATCAACATGGCGAGTACGTTGGGGCTGGTCGGTCTCGCCAACCGAACGCCTTACGCCACGAGCAAAGGGGCCGTCGTGCAGATGACACGGGCGCTTGGTCTGGAGCTGGCGAACGACGGAATCGCTGTTAACGCGATCTGTCCCGGCCCGTTTCTGACGCCGATGAATATCCCGATTGCCGATTCAGAAGAAGCGAAGAAATTCATCGTCGGAGCCGTCGCGATGGAACGTTGGGGCAATCTTGAAGAAATTCAAGGGGCGGCCATCTTCCTCGCCAGCGACGCGGCAAGCTACATGGTTGGCAGCATGGTGACTGTCGATGGTGGCTGGACCGCACGCTGAACGTTTAACCTTGATCGTCTGGTGGAATAACCGTGTCGACATCGCTGAAAATCCTTTACGATGACAATCACTGTCTGGCTGTCGCCAAGCCTGCTGGTGCGCTGATGGTCGGCGACGAGACAGGCGATGAGACGCTGCTTGACCAGGCGAAAGAATGGGTGCGGGAAAAGTACAACAAGCCCGGCGATGTTTTTCTCGGAGTCGTTCATCGGCTCGACCGCCCGGTGTCCGGCGTGGCTCTTTACGCGCGGACGAGCAAATCGGCGTCGCGACTTTCGGATCAGTTTCGCCGAGGCAGCGTCGAGAAAACCTACAATGCGTGGATCGATGGATCGCCTCCGAATGGCACACACACGCTGACCGACTGGTTGATCAAGAATCGCAACTCGAATACGACGAGCGTCGTTCGGGAAGGCACACCCGGCGCCAGGTTTTCCACCTTGGAATTTCGTGTGGTTTCCCGCAGCGATCGGCGATCGCTGGTTGAGATTCACCCGAAGACCGGACGTTCTCACCAGATTCGAGTCCAGTTTGCTTCACGCGGCTTTCCGATTCTGGGCGACGTCAAATACGGAGGCGCTAAGGGAACCAATCCACGGGCGATTGCGCTGCATGCTCGTTCGTTAATCGTTCAGCACCCCACGCAGAAGATTGATCTGGAACTGCTTTGCGAGCTACCGCTGGAGTGGGCTCAGTGGTTCGACGTCCCGGTGTAAAGTGGAGAATCAGGTGTTGGGTTTGGACGAAGGCTGACTGTGTACAAATAGTGTTTGATTGTGGACACTTGCTGCATGGTGTCCCAGGTTCCAGACAACAAGAATGACCGTACTTCACGGACCGACAATCGAAAGGTTGCTGCGGAGTCGCCGTCTGTTGAGGGTTCGCCGACAGGTTTTCTATGGCTGACAAACCGTGACCAGTGGCTGGTCGTCATCGTGTCCGTCGCTGTTGTCATTCTGCTGGTGATAAAGTGGCAGAACCTGCAATACGTCAACCGTTCAGAAATTATTGTCCTGCGCGAAAGCGAAGATATCGGCTATCAAATCGACCTGAATTTGGCGACATGGATCGAGCTGGCTCAGTTGCGCGATGTCGGGCCAGTCACCGCGCAAGCGATCATCAGTAACCGCGAAGAATTCGGCCCGTTTACTTCGATCGACGACCTGCAACGCGTAAAAGGGATCGGTCCGAAAACGGTCGAGAAGAACCGACGCTGGCTTCGCGTCGCGCCGGACGTAACTTCCACCGACACCGAATCAGACAGGTAAAGGTCTTCGCTACTCTGCTGACTTCGCGTCGGATTTCTGGTCAGCGTCGGAAGGTTTATCCTTGCTGTCAGGTGCGGCTGGTTTCTGTTGCGGCGGCTTCGGTCCGAAAACCTGGCGGTACTCCGGGCTGTTTCGGATTGGAGCCAGAGCGGTGTCGCCGCCGATCGTTTGAAGGATCGCTGCTTGTTGCGATGTACCACCGACCTGCAACGTCTGCATGATGATCTGCATTGACCGGATGGTGAGTTGCTGAGCATTCTTTGCGCGAATATCCGCAACCATTTTCTCGTCAGCCTGCACAGACTTAACGGCCTGAGCGTATATCGTGGCAGCGTTGTAAATGTTGGGCCAGGCGGCCGCTCCTTGCGCACGAGCCTGGACCATCGCCCGCTTGACGCCTTCTTCAGCGTCTGCAATCGCCCCCTGGATGTTGCCCATCATGACTCGCGCGTACCCTCGGCCATTCCACGCGTCCGGGTTCTCGGGATTCGACGCGACCGCCGCATCGAAGTCCGCTTCGGCCAGTTTATTTGCCTCGAGCAGCATCGCCCAGCCGCGACGAACGAGCATGTTCGAAGCACCAGGTTCCAGTTCGAGAGCGCGAGCAACGTCAGCCAGTGATTCCCGGAACCGTCCGAGTTTCTGCTGAGCCAGTGCTCGAGCACGGAACACGTCAGCTACTGGTGCTCCATCCAGCTTCAGATAACGGTCGAAGGCGTCGACCGCATCCTGATCACGATTGAGGGCGAGCAACGTTTCCGCTCGCAACCGATGCGTTGCCGGGTCTGAGTCATTCGCGGCAAGCGATTTGTCGTAGGCGGCGAGAGCCTGCACTGATTGATTGGCTCGGTGATGGATCAGACCAATCTGCTTCCATGCTTCCGCCTGTTGGACGGGATCCTGATCCAGTTCGATGACTTTCATAAAGTCGTTAAGCGCGCCGTTGGAGTTGCCGAGTTGCAGTCTGGCGATCGCACGCGTGCTGTAAGCTTTGAAGTAGCTCTCGTCGATCGTGATTGCAGTCGTCGCTTCCGCCTCCGCCTCCGCATATCGCTGTTGAGCTTCGTAGGCCATGCCCAGGTTGTGATACGGGCCGGGGAGTTGAGGCCGAAGTTCGATCACCTTCTGAAAGTCTGCTTCAGCGGCGCTGAAGTCTTTCCTTGTCAGGTGTACGGCTCCGCGGTTCAGGAAGACGGCCCAGAAATCCGGATCGAGTTCTTGCGCCTTGTTCAGATCGTTTAACGCGTCTTCTGTCTGATTGATGCTACTGTACGCGGTTCCGCGCGACACATAGCAGATGGCGGCTTCCGGTCGCAGCGAGATGCAGACGGTGTAGGCGGCAACAGCCGCAGCGGGTTGATCATCGAGCATGTGGCAAAGACCCATCTGATAGAGCGACCAGAAATTGTTCGGATCGATCTGCAGAGCCTTGCGGTAATGATTGAGTGCATTCTGGAAATCGTTTTCACGCCGAAACTCTTCAGCCAGCAGGTAGAAGTCCAGCGGTGTGGCAGGTTGAATTTCCTGCGCGGCCTTAAGTGTGATGTCTCGTTGATCGTTGTCGCCAGCCGTTCCCTGGTAGCGAGCTTTGTAGCGCAGCAAAGCCTGCGATTTCAGGCCGAGCCGTTCGGCCTGGGTGATCCATTGAAGTGACTGGCGAGCTGCGTCAGTTTCGGCGGTTGTGCCGAGACCTCGCGCAATGGCTTCTTCGCGTTCGGCCAGCATGACCAGCAGTTCGTACGAGCCGCTGCGAATCTCATCAAGCTGTTGCTTGCTGAGGTGTGGCGGGGGAATTTGCAGATACTCGGGCGAGATTCCACCGTAGATGGCAAATGCGTTGACCGCGTGTTCGGCGGCAGTTTGCAGGTTCGAAGTAATGTCCTCGCCAGTTTGAACGATGAAGAAGTACCGAGCCTGCTCTACGAGTTCCTGAAAATTTGCGAACTGGGCCAGTGCCAGTTGCCGTGCTTCGACATTGGCGATCTTCGAATTGACAGAGTCCAGTTCTGATCGCACGCTGCTTTGTACGGAAGCCAGCGCTTTTTCGTCTTGGATCATCGCCAGACTTTCAGACAGCAGCGTGCGCGAGTCTTCCAGGCTGTCTATTGATTCGGCAAGAACTTTAGCTTCGGCGACTTTCTGCTCGACCTCACGCCGCAAGGTCGCGATACGCTGTTGCTCGGCAGCGGCGATGAGCTGTTCGACACCGGAAAGCTGGTTGTTAAGGCCGGCCTTTACTGAGGCGAGTTCGTCTTCTTCGCTGACCTGGCCGAGTGCTTCGTTGAGTAACGACGTTGCTTCGTCAAATCGCCCCGCTGCGGCTTCAGTTCGAGCCTTCTCACCCTTCGCCGTCGCCGCAGTTCGGAGACCATCGATGCGGTTGGACTCGGCCCAGCTCCAGGCAAAGCTTCCCAGAATCACCACGCCTGCGGTTGCGGTCCAGCCGGCCACGGCGGTCGGGTGTCGCTTCGCCCAGCGTCTCAGTTTGTCGTACCAGGGTTCTTCGTAGACGGAAACTGGTTCATCGGCGAGGTAATCTTCGACGTCCCGAGCGAGGTCCAGCGCCGAACGGTATCGATCCTGAATTCTCTTGTTCAGAGCTTTCATCGCGATTGCGTCGAGCGGTCTGGGAACAGATGGATCGACCTCGCGCGGCGGGATGATCGGTTTGTTGATCACATGGTCAAGCATCGCCTGCATCTTGCCGCGCGGGATCGGCGCGTCGTTGACGAGGATTTCGTAGAGGATTGCCCCCAGCGAATAAATGTCCGTGCGAGCGTCCATTTCGTCGAGCTTGCCCTGGGCCTGTTCGGGAGGCATGTACGCGAGCGTGCCCATCACCGATCCGTACCGAGTCGTCGTGCCCTCGGAACGCGCATCGGTCTTGACGGTTTTAGACGCTCCATGCAGCCCCTGGGTTTGTGCTGGTTCCTGTGTGCCAGACTGGCCTGCTGGCGGTTGTGTAGCGGTTGATTGCTTGCGCGATGCCGGAGCCGTCGTCTTTTCGGTGGCACGCTTACCGCTACCGGGAATTCCAGTGCTTCCGGCGTCGGAATTGGAAGAAGCGTCGACAATGTTGGTGGCGGCAACGTCGTCACTGCTGACGATGTTGGTAGCGCCGAGGTCGTTACTGCCCACGATATTTGTAGCCGCGACGTCGTCGCTTCCAACGATGTTTGTGGCCGCAACGTCGTTGCCTTTTCCATCGGTCGTGGCCGCGAGACTGGAAGGGCCCGACATTTTTGTGGGGGCCAGATTTCCGTCGTTGGAGTCTGGTTTTCCCGTGATGACGGTTGCCGAACCCAGATCGCTTTGGTCATCTTCCAGGTCGGGCGAGAACTCATCGTCATACTTGCCGGTGACCTGAATGCCACGATCGGTGGCTCCGGGTTCAGCTCGGCCAAGAAGTTTGGCGAGACCCCAGTCGAGAACCAGCGTTTCTCCAAAGCCGCCGATCATGACGTTCTGAGGTTTGAGGTCGCGATGCAGAACGCCTCGCTGATGGGCGAATGCCAGCGCATTGCAGACGTCGACAAACTGCCCCAGCAATTTTACGAACGCTCGATGTCGGTCTGCCGTGTTCTTCGGCATCTTATGCAGGGCTTCAATCTGCTCCTTCATTTCCGTTCCGCGCACCAGCTTCATGGCGTAGAACGGAGTTCCATTTTCCTGATAGCCCAGGTCGTAAATGGGGACGATGCCGGGATGTTCCAGTTGGCCGGTCACCTGACCTTCCTGGATAAATCGTTCGACGATGCTGGATCGCCTCATGGCGCGAGGAAGCAGCTCTTTGTAGGCGACTTCGCGCTTGATCATCGAGTCCTTCGCCAGCCAGATATTTCCCATTCCGCCGCGGGCAAAGTTGTCGACCATGTCGTAACGAGGAGCTTCGTCGGCAACCTTCTTGCCGCCCTGACCATTGCCGGAACTCCCGGCCCGAGACCTGTCGTCGTCCACTCTGGTTCCGGCCTGACTGAATCGAGTTTTTCCGAATCGCGTCTTGCCGCTGGTGGTTTCGTCGGTTTTTGTCTGGCTATCGCGAGTCTTCCCGAATCGAGTTCTGGTGACTCTGGTCTGTTCGAGACTGGACTGGTCGACGTTAGTCTGGCCGACCTTGGTTTGTTCGATTTCTGTAAAGACGGTCTGGTCGTCGTCATCGTCGGCTGCAAACTGAGTCGCGTTTTCGGCCGCAGCGAGGTCTCCCATGATGGTGCGATCGTCCTCGCCGATCGGCGGGTCAGCGTCGCGTGACATGTCTTCTTCAGCAGCCGTCAGGTCGCCCATGACGGTCATGTCGTCGTCATCTTCGTCGCGAATGTTTCCGTCGATTCCGATGGTGAGGTCATCTTCGTCAACAGCCGGGTCGTTGGAGACAGTGTTGGCAGTACTTAACCCGTAACCAGCGTCTTCCGAGGCATCGTCATCGTCAAGGTCGGGGCCGACCGTTGCATCGTCACCGTCAATCGCCTGCTCGTCGACGTCGTCGAATCCAATCGTTCGATCATCTTCTTTGGCCTCGGGGGCGTCGGTCACTGTGTTGGCTGTTCCGATTCCGTAACCGATGCCCGCGTCTTCGGACGCATCGTCGTCATCAATCCCGATTGTGAGATCATCTTCGTCAGCAGGCTCGACGATTGCCGTCGCAACAGAAGTGGATCCGTAGCCGACTCCGGCATCTTCCGACGCATCGTCATCATCAGCCATGTCTGGTCCGATGGTGGCGTCATCGTAGTCCGGGCCGACTGTTGCGTCGTCGTGAGCGTCTTCGCCCAGGTCCGGGCCGACGGTGAGGTCATCTTCGTCCGGATGCGAGTTGCGAGACTTTGCCATGAGCTTGGCCCTGAATGTTTGCTGAAGTGTGAGAGGTGCTGTGTGTGTCGGTGGATAGTTGCAGAACGAGTGACTCTGGGCGAGCCGTCGGTGGTTTCATGCCAGCGCGAATTGCAAGCGAGTGAATCAGTTGCCTGCTTGCTCGTGCTCTGTGCTGGTATTTTCAAACGATCGTTGGTTCACAACCGGTTGAAGCCCGACAGTCAACATCGGGCGACGACATGATTAGCCATTGTCGTCCCCGTTTGATTCCTGTTGCGTATCCGCAGCCTCGTCTGTTTCTTCGTTCTGGCCAGTGTGGCTGCCCGAATTCTGCTGAGCGGGCTTGAATTCTTCGGCATCCCGACCCGTTCGGGAAGTGCGGGCTTTGTCGGCAGCCGCTTCGGCTTTCGTTAACCAGTCTGGACCAGCGAAGGCTGCTGCCGGAACGTAGAGCGCGACTTCGTCTTCGTCACGCTGACGCAGGAAAGCCTGACGTCGTTCGTCGTCGGCTTCTGGCTTTTTGGCTCGCTTCTGTTGAGAGCCTTCTTCGCCTTCGGGCGGCGTGCCATCGTTTTCTTTGTCGTTGCCGTCGGCTTCTTCGGCGGCGGTTTCAGTTTTCTCGGATTCCGGCATCAACGGGTCGAGCAGGTCCATCACGTCGGCAACTCCGCCGGGCAGTCCCAGCACGCCTCGACCGACCGACTCCCAGAAGAAGTCGCGCATGGCTGTCGACGATTCTGGATCGGTTTCGATTCCCCGCGCCGTCAGATCAGACTGGTTGAACGCGCCGGCGAGTCCCGAGTTGACCCAGTCTGGCAAGGCGTTTTGAAGTGCGGTGGCTAGAAGTTTCGCCTGAGCAGCAATGGCCGCCGCCGCAGCCTGCAGCTGCGCGGCTCCATCGTTCTGGTTGCTGATCTGTTGCTCGTCAGCGTCTGACCTCGGCGAGTGAGTGAGCGATGCAAGAGCCAGGTCGATGGCGTCGGAATCGCCGCCAAATTGCTGGAACAGGGCAAGGAATGCCTGCTCGGCAGCTTCGTTGCGAGCCGGGTTGTTCGGGAACGCTCGCGTAAAGTCGAGTGCAAGTTCCAGTTGGCCTGCGAGTGTCCCTTCGATGGTCTCTGTGCCGATCTGACCGCTGGCGTCCACTCGGCTGACGGCCGCGCGGAACTGACCATTATTGACGCCAGCCAGTTCAAGGTTGTAAATGCCCGCTGAGGCGTTCGGGATGACGAGCAGTTCAACCGCCCCATCGCCTGAGTAGAACGAATTGGTCGACTGACCAACAACGCCTGAACTTTCAGTGAAACCGTTCGCTCGACCTTCCGGCGTGGTCACGATGAAGTTAACCGGGTCGAACACCGCGACAATCGCGTCCGTCAGACCAAGTCGCTTGATAACGTCCAGACCGATTTGAACGAGCAGGTCAGTGATGTCACTGCGACCGCCGGAAGTCGTTCCTTTAACGACCCTGATCCCGTCGTCGGGTACGGTGCCGTCCATCGTTGGATCGGCAAGAGCCGCTTCCACCTGATCAGATACGTCTTCGGCCAGCTCCAGACCTTCGTCACGATTGACGACTTCGTCATCGTTGACAATCGTCGCGATTCCCTGGTCATCGAAGATGGTTGCTCCAACAGGGTTGCTCAGATTCAGGAAGAACTCTTCGTCGGTTTCGACCGTGCGGTCGCTGAAAACGGTGACCTGAACTTTCTTCGTCGACTCACCAGGATTGAACGTGAGCTGCTGCGAAAGGGCGTTGTAGTCCTGACCGGCGACTGCGGTACCGTCTGCGGTGGCAACCTGGACCGTAACCGGTCCAGATGGTTTGCCGATCAACTGGATCGTGAATTCGTACGTGACTTGTCCCGTGTTGCCTTCCTGGCCGAATTCATCTGTCAGGTTGACGGCGTCCGTGACAGCCAGAATTGCTTGCGGGTCGTCATCGTCCAGAATGATTCCACGCCCCTGGTCGTCAGTGATTAGCAAGCCGTTTGCGTTGGTCAGGTTGACGAAGAATTGTTCGTCGACTTCGTCGACCAGGTCGCCGATAACCTGGATCTCGATTGTCTTCTCAATCTCGCCCGGAGCGAAGGTGACGGTGCCCGATGCCGCTCGAACGTCGGCTCCTGCAGATGTTCCGGTCGTGCCATCGGCTGTGCTGAAGTCGACGGTGGTGGTCGTGTCTGTTTCCCGGTCGAGTGTCACGATGAATGTAAACGTCGTTGTGCCGGAGTCACCTTCGAGTGCGATGGCGTCGCTGATTTCGACCTGCGGTAGCGGCTGGTCATCATTGATGATGAATCCTTCGCCCTGGTCGTCTTCAATGTCCCCGTTGACCGCGTCGAACAGATTCACGAAGAACGTTTCGTCAGCTTCGATTTCGTCGTCGCCAACGACCTGAACGGTGATCGTCTGAGTCGTCTCGCCAGGTTCGAATGTCAGCTTGCTGATTGAATCCGGATCGGCAAGGTTACTGATTCGGAAGAAGTCTCGGTCGTCCGCGTTGCTTGACGCTGAGAACTGCGAGGTGAAGTAGCTGACTTCGACGACCTTGTCAAAGACGCCCGTCAGTTCAACTGTGAACGTGAATTCTGTGAATTCATCAGAGCTGCCTTCTTCCAGAGCAACATCGTCGATTCGGATACCAGGCAGCATCGCGACATCGTCGTTCGTAATTGTCCCCCGACCCTGAGCGTCGGTAATGACGCCTCCAACAGCGTTGCTCAGGTCGACGAAGAAGGTTTCATCAGATTCAACGATCTCGTCGCCGCGCACTTCGATGTCGACTGTCTTTGACGTTTCGCCTGGCTGGAAAGTCAGCGTGCCGCTTTTGGCGACGAAGTCGGAAGCGTTGGCGGTCCCCTGAGCCGTTGAGTAGTCGACAGTGACGTTGGTTGTGGCGGCTGCCGAGAGTGTGACAACAAACTGGAATTCAGGCAGGGCGCGATCGTTTCCTTCCTGAAGCTGGACGTCGGAAATGGAGATGTCCGGCGTGACCTGCTGCAGGTCGTCATTAAGAATCGTGATGCTGGCCTGGTCGTCGACGATCTGAGCATTCGGTGAGACACCAGTCAGGTTCAGGAAGAACGTTTCCGCTGCTTCTTCAACGTTATCGCCGAGTACGATGAGTCTGACAGTTCTGGAAATTTCGGTCGGCATGAATTCAACCGTACCGTTTGCAGCTTCGTAATCCTGCCCCGCGATCGTGGCCGAGCCGTTGGCTGTCTGGAAGTCGACGAAGATGGAAGTGGAAGACGGTGCCGACAAAGCGAGTTCGACATCGACGATGGTTCGTTGCCCGGTCGTTCCTTCAACGACGGTCGTATTGCTGATGCTGACTGCCGGCAGCGGGAAGTCGTCGTTGATCGCCGTCGCGAGCGCCTGGTCGTCGACGATTTCCGCGTTGCTGCTCGAAGACGTCAGATTCACGAAGAAGGTTTCATCGGCTTCAATTTGTGAGTCACCCAGCACGATGACGACGATCTGTTTGGTCTGTTCGCCCGGCAGGAAGGTCAACGTGCCGGTTTTGGATTCGTAGTCGGCATTTGGATTCACAATCGGATTGCCGTCTGCATCGACGACTCCAGCGGCAGCTCCGGTCGCCGAACCGTTGGCCGTCTGGTAGCGGACTTCGATCGGTCCGGTCGCTGTCGTAGCCGGAGTCGACAATGAAACGTCGAATGTAAATCGGGTCCGCTGAGCCGAGACGCCTTCTTCCTGAACGGCGTCGCTGATCGTAATACCCGGTCGGAGTACATCGTCGTTCAAGATGAGGCCGGTTCCCTGATCGTTCTGGAAAACGGCATTGCCGGTCAGGTTGCCGAGGTTGAGGAAGAAGGTCTCATTAGTTTCGACGTTTGAGTCGCCGAGAACTGTCACGGTGACAGAAGCCGTCTGCTGTCCGGGCAGGAAGGTGACGGTCCCGTTGGTAGCGAGGTAATCGAGCCCTGTCGATGAGGCGGTGCCGTCGCCCGTGGCATAGTCAACGGTGATGATGTCGGTCGGCGGGCTGGAAAGCGTCAGGTTGAACGTGACCGATGGCCGTTCGCCGGTGATGCCTTCTTCCGTTTGACCGTTAGACACACTGAGGAATGGCGTCGGGCTGTCGTCGTTGATGATCTGCCCGATGGCCTGGTCATCCGCTAGTTCCAGCCCCTGCGGGTTCGACAGGTTGACGAAGAAGGTTTCGAGGCTTTCAAAAGCGGCGTCGCCGAGCACGCTGACTGTAATTGTCTGCGTCGTTTCTCCCGGCAGGAACGTTAGCGTTTCGTCCAGCGCGATGAAGTCCACTCCGCTTGTGGCCGTGCCGGCTGCCGTTGAGTAATCCACCGTGAGGGGTTGATTGCTGGCAGCTGACAGAGTGACATTGAAGTTGAATTGCGTCCTGGCTCCCGAAATTCCTTCTTCCGTCGAAAAGTCATCAATACGGAGAAGAGGAACGGCCGCGTCGTCGTTTCTGATCGTTCCAGTTCCCTGGTTGGCGACAACTTCTGCGCCGACTGCGTTTGAGAGGTTGATGAAGAAAAACTCGTCCGTTTCGACGGCAGAGTCACCCTGAACATTCACAAGGATTTGCTTGAGCGTCTCACCTGGCAGGAAGCTCAACGATCCATTGACTGTGGTGTAGTCCAGCCCGGCGGATGTTGCCGTTCCGTCGGTTGAGGCGAAATCAACAGTCACCGGGCTGGCGGAGAATCCAGTCAGGACGACATCGAAGATGTACTGGGTGCGCTGACCGGAGCTGCCTTCTACTTTTGACACATCGCCGATGGCCAGCGTTGGTACTGTGTCGTCGTTGTTGATTGTTCCGATCGCCTGGTCGTCGTCCAGAATTCCGTTGACCGGATTGTCCAGATTCAGGAACAGCATTTCGTCGGCTTCAACGTCGAGGTCCCCGAGAATGGTAACTCGAACGGCCTTGGTTACTTCTCCCGGTTCGAACTGGAGCGTTCCAGAGAGTTCCTCGAAATCGATTCCGCTGGTGGCCGTTGCACCCATCGTCGAGAAGTCGACTTTGACGGGAACGGACGATGGTCCAGAGAGGCTAACAATGAAGGCGATCTGCGGTCGCTGTCCAGCAATGCCTTCTTCAACGAAGGCGTTGTCGACGTTGATACTCGGGATTGGCGAATCATCGTTGCGAATGGTACCTCGCCCCTGATCGTCGGCGAGTGTAGCGCCGCTGACTCCGGACAGGTTGACGAAGAACGTTTCGCTGGCTTCATCGGCAAAGTCACCAAGTACAGGAACGGTGACGGTAGCAAGGGTCTCGCCAGGAGAGAAATTGACCGTGGTCGTCGTCGCTTCGAAGTCGACGCCCGAGGTGGCGGTTCCTGCGATTGTCGTTGCCTGGACAGTAACCGGTCCTTCAGCAGCGTTGCTGAGACGCAGGACAAAGTTGAACTGGTTGCGGGCTCCGGCATCTCCTTCTGTTTTTGAGACGTCGTCGATCGTCAATGATGGAACCGGGCTGTCGTCGTTCGTGATGCCCCCCAGCCCCTGGCCGTCCTCAATGGTGGCTCCGACCGCGTTCGAAAGGTTCAGGAAGAATTGCTCGTTGGCTTCGTCAGTGATGTCACCATTGACCGTGACGATTACCTCTTTGGAAGTTTCGCCAGGAGCAAACGTCAGTGTACCGAAGGTCGAGTCGTAGTCTCCGCTGTCTGCCGTTGCCGAACCGTCGGCGGTGGCGAAGTCAACGGTGACGGGAACGGCAGAAGGCCCCGTCAGCGAAACTGTAAATCGATAGGAAGTTCGGACGCCGGCGAGACCTTCAAGCTTTGTGACATCGGAAACGGACAATGCCTGGACGTCGAGATCGTCGTTAAGGATTGCTGCTTCGCCCTGGTCGTCGATCAAAACACCGCCAGCGGCATTTGACAGGTTCAGGAAGAAGAATTCATCGGCTTCAACATCGGCATCGCCCAGAACGACCACGGGTACAAATGCTGATGTTTCTCCGGCAGGGATCACCACCGAGCCGGATGTGAATTCGAAATCAGGGATCGCTGTGGCCGTTGCCCCCACGGTCGCTGCTGTAGCTGCCGCCGCTGAGGCATCGGCAGTTGAAATAGCTGACGCGAAGCCGGTGACAAAGTCGAAGGAGACATCTTGCGTGGTTGGCCCCGAGAGTGTGATTTTGAAGATGGCCGGAGTTCGTTCGCCGGTCGTTCCTTCAACAACTTCTATGTCGCTGATGGAAATGTTCGGGACGGCGGCATCGTCGTTTGTCACCAGTGCTCGCCCTTGACCGTCAAGGATTTTGGCACCGATGGGGTTGCTGAGGTTCAGGAAGAGGAACTCATCGCCTTCGACATCGAAGTCACCGTTAAAGATGACGGTGACAGTCCGTTGCGTGTCACCAGGCGTAAAGGTCAGCGTCCCCTGCTGAGCTTCGTAGTCACCTTCTGACAACTTTGCTGTGCCGTCCATCGTGTTGAAATTGACCGAGACGGGTTGTGTAGTTGGCCCGGAAAGCTGGACGCTGAAATCAATTCTTGTTCGTTCGCCCAGGGCCCCTTCCGCAATCGTAATGTCGCTAACTGTTACGTTAGGGGTCACGGCGTCATCGTTATTGATGGTGACACTGCTCTGGTTGTCGACGATCGTTCCATTTACCGGATTGAAGAGGTTGATGAAGAACCGTTCGTTTGATTCGACGGTCGCGTCGCCAAGGATGTCCAGACCGATCGTTCGGCTGGTCTCGCCGGGTGCAAAAGAGACGGTTCCGGTTCGCTGCGTATAGTCCTGTCCGGCGATGGCAGTTCCGTCGGCTGTGGAAAAATCGACGCTGACCGGAGTCGCGCTGGGGCCGCTCAGGCTGACCGTCACCTGAACTCGAGTCGTGCTGCCTGCCGCGCCTTCGGCTACGGAAATGTCGGCAATCGAAATGTCCTGCAGCGGCTGATCGTCGTTCAGGATGGTGCCGACGCCCTGACTGTCGCTGATGGACGCCCCAATCGCGTTGGACAGGTTGACGAAGAACTGCTCGTCGTTCTCGACGTCGAAATCACCCAGCGCCGTGACGACGATCGTTTTTTCGAAATCGTCCGGCAGGAACGTGACCGTTCCGCTGACAGATTCGTAATCGATGCCCGCCAGTGCGTCGTCATTTTCGAGGCTGAAGTCGACTTTGGTTTCGACGAGTGCCACGGCTGACAGCCGGACTTTGAACAGCAGGTTGGTCCGTGCTCCGACTCCGCCTTCTTCGACCGTAACATCGGTGATTGTGAGCTGACGTTCTGCGAAGTCATCGTTGACGATCGTGGCAACTCCGGTGTCATCGGAAATCGCCGCGTTGCCAGTGACGTTGGAAAGGCGAACGGAAAAGTCTTCAGAGTTTTCAATGTCGGCGTCGCCGTTGACCGTGACTGCGAACGTTGCTTCGGTCTCGCCTGGCAGGAACGTGATAGTTCCGTTACTGGCAAGATAGTCGCTTCCCGCCGCAGTGGCGGCACCGTCTACCGTCGCGAAATCAACAGTGATGGTCTCTGTCGAGGCAAAGTTCAGCGAGACGGTGAACTCGAAGTCGGTGGATTCCGGAGCGTTCCCTTCGTTCTTCGAGACGTCAGTAATGGTGATGTTCGGAACGACCGTGTCGTCGTTGAGAATTGTTCCGACGCCCTGTGGCGTGACGATTGACGCGTTCACCGCGTTTGAAAGATTGACGAAGAAGTTTTCGTCGCCTTCGATAGTGTTGTCGCCTGTTGCCAGAATGGTGACCGTTCGGGTTTGTTGTCCGACTGCGAAGGTAACCGTGCCGGACTTCGCCGTGTAATCATTGTCAGCGACCGTCGCAGTCCCATTAGCCGTTGCAAAGTTGACAGTGGTGTTCTGTTGGGCGATTCCCGACAGCGAAACCGTAAACGTGTAAGCCGTCTGCTGGCCAAACAGGCCTTCGGATCTCTGGACGTTATTGATGCTGATTTCGGAAGCTTTGACACCGGCATCGACGTCGTTGATGAGCCGTCCCGACGGAGAAGCTGTGAGGAGTGTTGTTCGACCTGTAAAGCGATTGGCGTCGCTGTCGATGGCGTCGTTTCCACCAGCATCCCGGAACGTAAAGTGGAAGCCTGTCGGAGCGACGAACTCGACGAAGTAAGCTCCCGGCACCAGCCCGGTGAAGCTGTAGCTGCCGTCGGTCGCGCTGGTTGTCGTGCGGACGACCGTCGTTCCGTTCTGAGCGATCAGTCGAACGGTCGCATTGCCGACACCGTTCATCAGTTCGTTGTCGACGCCATCGTAGTTGACGTCGTTGAAGACTCGGCCACTGATTGCCGCCGCCGGTCGCAGCGTCACATCATTTCCGTCACCGCGAGCGTAGCTGATGACGAATCGCTCCGAACCCTCAACGAATTCACCGTTGAAGATGTCGATATCCAGGAACGCCCCTTCTGGCAGTCCCGCGAACGTCCCGGCAACCGGATCAGTGCCGTCGTTGGCGATGATGACGAACTCGTCTCCCGTCTGAGTGGCATTGAGCAGAGTGGAATCCAGCGTGGCTCCACCAAGGTTGACGGTTCCGTTGACGGCGAGTTGATCCTGCCCGGATGGTGGTTCGGGGGTTCCAATTTCGACGATGAACGTGGAACCTGGCTGGAAGGCAATCGAGTCAGTCGTAACGACTCCGCGGCTGAATCCCGGTGAAACTTCACTGCCTGAATTGGCGGTGACAGGACCAGTCACGATTCCGATTCCGGTCAATGAACCGCTGGATGTCAGCACAAAACCGCTGACCGAATTCAGCGAACCATTGTCGCCCACGATGGTTTCACCACCGAGTTCGACGCCGTCAGGATCAACGAAGGTGACGCTGGTGGAGCCCGTCAGGATCGAGCCGGTAAAGACGATGTCGCTTCCGCTTAAAACATTGTCTGTCGTCGACTGCACAGAGCCGTTGAACGTCTGCGATGCGAGCGTTGTCACACTGCCGCTGTTGAGGTTGATGGTTTCGCCCGTCACGCTCAGCGATGCCGGAATTTCTGTCGTATTCCAGTTGGCAACGTCGTTGCCGCCTCGGCCATCGATAATCAGTGCGGCAGCGAATCCGGAACCGAATCCGTTGATATCAAGGATGTCGTCGCCAGTCTGATCGCCGTTTATGGTCAGTTGTGAGGTTGGATTCTGGAAGAAGATCGGGGCACCCATCGGAGCTGATGCCTGAGTCAGCCCGGCGAAACCGGAATCAGCAATGACAAAACCGCCACCGCCCGTTGCGTTGTTGAGAGTGAGTTCGAGCGAATCAATCGTGGCCCGCACCGGCTCGACATCAAGGTAGTTGATCGGGGCGTTGCCCGTGATTTCGATAGTGCCTGCACCTGCGCCAGTGGCTGTGATCGTGGTTGAGGCGAAGGTTCCGCCGCCCTGGACCAGCAGCGAGTCGCCAACTTCGATGTTTGAACCGCCGAGGATGTTGAGCGCCTTACCAAAGTTGCCAGCCGAAAGATCAACCGTGACGGAATCGTCGCCACCCAGCAGGTCCAGGTTCACTTCTGAACCGGCAACTGCCGTGAACGGAACAAGAATCGTCCGGGAATCGACTCGGACAGCGTTCGGAATATCGGTCGTGAGTGGCCGGTTGGGATCGGTGATCACGAACTGACTGTTTGATACGTCAGAGCTGATGGTGAGCGTATTGTTGGACGTGCCGCCGTTGATGTCCTGAACCAGCAGGTTGTTGCTGGCGTCGAGTGTCACGAGCGTCGACGCTGTTCCCTGGCCAAGCAGGACAACGTCATTACCATCGCCGCCGACGTAGGTAATTGTCAGTGTCTGACCATCGACATCGAAGGTGGTGCCTTCTGAAAGACCGGCAAACGTTCCCGTAACGGCATCGGCGTCATCGTTGTTGATGATGACAAACTCGTCGCCGTCGAATGATTCGAAACCCTGGCCAAGAATTGTGGTCAGGGTGACCGAGTTGCCAATGTTCACAGAGCCGGTGACGTTGAGCTGATCATGATTACCGGATGCGTTGCCCGGCAACGTGCCTGCCAGCTCGACAGTGAATGCCGAACCGTCTGCGAAGCTGACGCTACCTGTCGATAGAATCCCCGAGCTGTTACCTGGAGCGATCGTGCCGGCTGTTGTGATATTGCCGTCGACGGAACCTGTTCCGCCAAGAGTTGCACCGGCCGCCACAGTCGCAGTGCCACCCCAGGTTCCGTCGAGGGAAAGTGTTCCGTCGTTGACCGCCAGCACGCCGGTCGCTGAATTCAGCCCGGACAGTGTCTGCGATCCCGTTCCCGTTTTTGTCAGATTGACCGTGCCGGCTCCGTCCTGAATGCTGCCAGTGAAGTTCGCTCCGCCATTATTCGCGCCAACGATCAGCGTTGAGTCGGCAGTCGAAGTGTCAGTGATCGTGCCGCCACCGCTCAGGAAGTTCACACTTTCCGAGCGGCCATTCAGATCCAGCGTGCTGCTGACAGTCAGATTGCTGACATTCGGGATAACTTCGTCGGCACCCAGAATCAGCGTGTTGTTGACGACGTTCGTCCCACCCGTCCAGTTGTTGAGTGGATTCGTCAGAAGGATTGATTCTCCACTACCAACAGAAGACTGGAAGGAGAGTGTTCGGGACCCGCCGATTTCGCTGATGGCTCCGGAGATGGTGAAGAAGGTCGAACCACCCCGGAACGCCGCATTGATCTGAGCGTCATCGGCGAGAATCAGATTTCCGTTCAGCGATGCCGCATTGGCTCCGGCCAGAGCCGCATTCACACCCGAGATATTGACGCCCGTACCACTGATCGTGACATCTTCCTGAATGCTGGAGTTGTCAATCAGCAGTGCGGCGCCGTCCACGACGATCGTGCCGCCGTTGGTCGAGCCGAGTGCCTGGGAGCTTGTGACCTGCAGAAGTCCCGAGTTGACGACAGTCGCTCCGTCAAAGCCGTTTTCACCAGACAGTGTCAGAGTGCCGGTACCGTTCTTGGTCAGCCCGCCTGAGCCAAACACAGTTCCGTCAATCTGAGACTGGTCTCCCGCGATCACCGTGGTGCCACCGGTTCCGTGGTTGATGATCCCGGAGAAGTTGATGCCACCGCCGCCTGTGGTGTCGGTGTTACTTTCCAGTGTGACCGATCCGGTACTGGTCAGCAAACTGCCGCTGGATGTCCCAGTGATTGCGCCGGTCGCCCGCAGTGTGATGTCTCCGGACTGTGTCGAGATCGACTCATCAAGGACGAGATTTCCTGCGGCGTCGATTGAGACGTTTCCGCTGCCGCCAGTCTGGACATTCGCGTTGACGTTCAGATCACGGGTCGCCAGCTGAATGTTGCCGCCGCTAACGCCCGTGTTCAGGCCGATCAGCCCGTCAACGGTATCGATGGTTGAGGAACTGTTGATTTCGAACGCCAGGTTACCGGTCTGAGTCACTGCGGCAAACCGAGCGGCTTCGAAATCGAAGTTGCCGCCGTCGCTGGTTGGATCGATTCCATTCGCCAGGTCGAACACGAGCGATGAATTGGCCCCGCCGATGACGACATCGGAGGCTCCTGCATTGTTATCAGCGACCTGGTCATCTGATTTCAGACTCAGTCGACCGTCGTCACGCAGAGTCAGTGTTCCAGTGAAGTTCGTTCTGCCGCCTTCGACAAACAGGTCGAACGACTTACCGCTGAGATCAAGCTCGTCAATTTCGATGGCGTGTGAACCGCCAAACGTTCCGATCAGGATTTCGTTGAAGCTGTTGAACGTGGCAAATTCTGCGTCGTCGATGTTGAGCGTGCCCACTCCACCGCCCAGCCCGATCGAAGTAACCGGTGTCAGCGGCTGGATGAACAGGTTACCGGTTGATTCGATGCCTCCGTTGGCGACATTGATCGTGTCGACCTGAATGATGATGTCACCGGTCGCCTGGCCGCCGCCGATAATGTTGCCCGGATGTACCGAGAATAATCCCGCACCACCGCCTGAACCTTCTCCGGCGATGGTGATTGTTCCCGATCCTGTCGAGATGATCTGGCCGCTGTTCACATCGGAGAGGCGGACTCCGTGAGCATTGCCACCGGTCGCAAAGCCTTCGACAAGGATGGCACCTGTTTCCGTTCTGATTTGCGAAGCGCCCGAGATACTGACGGCAGCGCGGTTAGGCAGAGTGGCTCCAAAGGCCGACTCACCGTCAATCAGAATGTTGCCCGATGTGGTCTCGACCACGGCTCCGTCGCGAAGTTTAACGGCGTCGCCATCGACTCCACCGTTGCCGTTCAGGCTGATCGTTCCGGCACCGGCGAACAGAGCCGCCCCGTCGATGAGAACGCCGGTGTTACCGGTTGTCGATGTACCGCTGGCGGCTGTTGCTGTCGGATCTTCGCCCCCACCGATAGTGATGTTGCCACCGTTGGAGTTGATAACTGTGCCGTTGCCGAGTTTGACACCTCCGCCGTCGGTGTCATCGGCATCACCACCCAGAATCACGTTAATCGGCCCCGCTGGAGCATCAATACCAGATCCGTTACTGAGCAGGACATTGCCTGTGGCACCAATAAAGACCTCGGTAGCGGCGATCGTCGTTCCCAAAATCGATTCGGTGATCTCGATGTCACCATCGGCTTCGATATTGATGTCACCAGCCGCTGTGACGCCGGACAGTCCGTCAACTGTTCCGACTGTGATGTTCTGCGGGCTGAAGATGTCGATTGTTCCAAACAGAGACTCGGCAGCCACGCTGTTATCCACGGCCACGTTAACAGGCCCGGTCAGACCGATGCCCTGTTCTGCGGAGAGCGACAGGTTGGCGATGTCGATCTCAGTACCAGGAGTTTCAGTCAGAATCCTGCCACCAGTCGCCAGGAACAACGAGGTTGCATTGGCGGGGGAAATGCTTTCGAGAATTCGGATATCGCCGGAATCGGTGTTACCAATCTGGATGCCCTGTGACGTGGTGACTCGGTCAAGCTTCGCGTCACTCAGGGAGAGTACACCGGGCAGTGAGCCCAGAACGATCTGATCACCTGGCTGTGACGGAAGAAGCGTCACACGTCCAGTTCCAGTATTGATTGTTCCGTCAAGCGTCGCGTCGCTGGCTGCAATCGTCAGGTTGCCGCCGTTGGTTTTGAGCTGGCTGGACGGATTGTCCTGGAAGTAGCTGCCCAGACCGGTGTCGATCGACAGATCGAAAGGAGCGTTTCCGACAGTGCTGACATCATTGTCAAACGTGATGTTGCCACTGCCGGTGGAATTCAGTGTCGTGGCTGCTCCGTAGGAAACCTGTCCGGTAAATACCTGATCGTTGACAGTCAGGATGGAGCCGCCGTTCAACTGCAGTTGATTCTCGACAGTCAGTGAATTCAGTCCGGCATCGTTGGAATCAGCTCCCAGGGCGTCACTGCCGACAGCTCCGTTGAGCACAATTTCCGATTCGCCGGTGGCCGCGAGCGTCAAGTCGTAGAGGCCGTTGACCGTTCCATCGATCGTCGACTCAAACGTGACGGAACCGTCTGTCGCTTCGATTCGCAGATTGCTGTCGATCAGGACCGGATTGTTGAAAGTAATGTTACCGTCGGTTGCCACGTCGCCTGCCAGTTCCGTGCGCCCATCAGTATTGGTTTCCAGACCCAGCAGTGGTCGTTGACCACCGACGCCAGCACTGAACCTTGTCGTACTGCTGTTGGACGTGTTGATGACCAGTCGGGTCTCATCCGGTGCTGGAGCGAAGAAGTCCGTCGGGTCGTTCGTGGCGACAATGACCGAAGAACCGAAGGTGACATCACCACCAGCATTGAGCGTGGAAACACCATTGTCACCATCGCCGACGGAGAACTCACCGTTGAAAGTCTGGGCTCCCGATGTCGTCAGGCTGCCGCCAAAGAAACCGGCCAGACCGTTGACAGTGAGCGATCCGAGTGGAACGCTCGCACCGACATCAGCCAGCAGATTGGTTTCGCCATTGGTCGTGAGATTTTCCGTACCCGTAGTGCCGTCAACGAAACCCGAAATCAGAATAAACGGAGCCGACAGGGTCACATCGGTCAGCAGCTCGACTTTGTCGTCAATGATCAGATTACTGCCGGCCGTGATGTCGGAATTGATGAATGTGGTGGCTGATTGTGGGAAGGCCGCTCCGTTGCCGCCTGATCCAACCAGCGCAATTTCTGAGAAGCCAGTCGACGTCAAGCCATCGTTGATCGTGATCGAGCCGCCCGGCTGGTCACCACCGATTCTCACATTGTCTGTGAACATTGCCGACTCAATCAGAATGTTGTGCGTGCCGCCGAAGATGCGACCGATTTCAATCTGCGAGAATCCATCGTCAATGTTCGCCAGTTCGACGTCATCCAGAGCGAAGTCGCCGACCGGTGTTCCAAGGCCAATGCTGGCTGAGTCGGTGCTCGGTGCCAGGAAGAAGAATCCGTCTCCGTCGATGACTCGGTCGATCTGAATGTCGGCTGCTTCGAAGTTGATGAAGTTTCCGACGATGGTCGATCCAGCTCCAAAGTCCAGTGTGCCATTTCCGTCCGCATCGGTGTCAGCGTTGAAATCCAGAGATGATCCGCCATTCAACTCACCGTTCGAAGTGAAGTTAATTCCGTCCGTTGCACTGAACTGCTGTGTGTTGGAACTCGGGGTGTTGATCGGTGCGTCGACGGTGATCGAACCGTTTGTCGCTGTCAGATTGACGCCGCCGGTCACGGTGACCGGTACGAGGATTTCGAGAGAAGGTGATCCTGTTGTCAGCGTCAGGTTTCGAACGGGGCCTGTGCCGCCTATCTCTCCACCAAATGTAATTTCGCCGGAACCATTGACGGTGATTGAACGGTTGGTCACCGCGTTGATCGTGTCGTTAAACCTGATCTCATTTCCGGTAAATATCGCATTGTTGACAATTCTAACCGCACTATTGAATGTCTGGCTCCCCGTACCGCTGTCGATCGTGCCGGAGACATCAATGTCATCAGCGGTGACAAAGATGTTGCCATTGCCCGTCGTTGCACCGTTGAGCAAATTGACTAAGTCCGTACCAGCCGCTCCAGCAAGTGTGAGGCTGGCGTTAATTCCACTAAAGGCACTGGCGTTAATCGTGTCGTTGCCGTCGCCAGTATTGATGTTGAGTGACTTCGCGAATGCTCCCAGCGATGAATCAACGGTAACAATGTCTGCACCACTCTGTGTGTTAACCGTGATCAGGCTGCCGGTGACCTGAGCGAACGGGATCGTCACCGTTGTGGTACCGCTGCCGGTGGTTCCCGCGATATTCGTCGTGAGCGTATTCGGGTCGGTGATGATGAACTGACTGTTGGCAACATCAGACTGAATCGTGATCTGATCGTTGGCTTCGTTGCTTTCGACGACCAGATTGCCACTGTCCAGCGTGACAGACGTGGTGGAACCCAGTGATGTCAGAACAACATCGTTGCTGTCGGTGCCGCCAGTGTAGGTGATCGAGTAAAGCTGACCTTCATCAGCAAAGACAGCTCCTTCACCGAGTCCCGCAAACGTACCCAGGACGGCGTCGGTATCATCGTTGTTGATGATCACGAACTCGTTGCCAGCCACCGGTGCGAAAACACCGACCAGAATCAGGTCCAGTGTGACGTTACTGGCAATGGCAACCGTGCCGGTCACGTTCAGTTGATCGTGATTGCCTGGCGTGTTGCCGGGGTCGGTGCCACCGAGTTCGACTTCAAACGATGAGTTTGAATTGAAGAGGACACTGCCGGTATTCAGGATGCCCGGGCTGTTACCGGGAGCGACGGTGCCGCTGCTGTTGACATTGCCGGCAATCGTTCCTGTACCAGTCAGTGTGGCCAGGACTGAAACGGTGACATCACCAGCCAGCGAGCCGTTCACAACCAGCGTGCCGTCGTTGACGTCCGTCAGGCCGGTGAAGGGGTTCGCTTCATTCAGGACAAGAGTTCCACTGCCGTTTTGAATCAGTCCGCCGCTGCCGGCAATCGGGCCGTTGATCGTGCTCACGCCGTTAGACAGGTCAATGACGGTACTTCCGCTGCCAGGATTGATCAGTCCGGAAATCGTAATAACACCGTCGTCGTCTTCGTCATCATCGGGAACCAGGAAAATACTTCCGGTATTCGTCAGGATCGGCGCGGTCATGCTGGAAGTGATGTCGCCATCAGACTCCAGCGTGATGTTGCCGGCTCCAATTGCCACCAGGGCTGCATTCAGAGCAATGTCGCCCAGTGCAAAGATCGTCACGCCGTCAGGCGATCGCACCAGTTGATCCGTCGTAACGGTTCCGGTGGCTTCCACTTCGATTGGTCCTGCCTGGACGTCGATGCCGTTCAGGATTCCGACGGAGGTGATGTTCAGACCACCGTCGTTCTGAATCCGGAAGCCACCACTTGTGGCTGTCCCCGACAGGTTGGTGGCCGAAAGGTTCAACGCGCCGGTAGTACCAACCCCCAGGTCGCCGTTCAGAATGACATTGGCAGCAGTCAGAACAGGAAGAGGGGATCCGGCGTCTTCAATAATGCCCGCCGAGACGATTGCCACTTCTGTCGGTGCTTCCGGTGCGATTGGCCCGAAGAACGTAACATCACCCGCTCCGAAACTTCCCAGCACAAGCCGTGAAGCGCTGGAAACCTGATTGACTTCAGCACTGGTCAGAGAGAAGACCGCCGGAGTTTCCGCTCCCAGACTGAGATCATCACCAGCGGTCGGTGTCAGGGTCACGATGCCTGCCCCGCCAGCGATAGAACCCTGCAGGTCAAGATCGCGGCCACGTACCAGAACGTTGCCATTATTCGAATTGAGACTGGTGTCCGTGCTGAGGCTGATCTGTCCGTCGCCACTCAGGTCAGAATCGGCAATGACAGTGAGCAATCCGTTGGAAATGAAGTCCACAAGACCTGCTGTCGTGACGTTGCCCGCCGATGACACGGTGAGGTCACGCCCGGCAATCAGGCCCATCTCTGCCAGTGAAAGCGTTTGAGTTGAGACCGAAATGTCGCGACTTGCGAAGATGCCTAATTCAAATGCATCAAGTGATCCCGCCGTGATCGTCAGGTCGTTCAGCGGGTCTTCACCTCCGACTGGAGCAAAGAAGGAAACAACTCCATTGGTACCAGCGGTGATGGTCAGGTCATTTGACGTACCGACGTCTGAGTCAACAGGTAGTATGAAGAGAACATCGGCACCGGCCGTCACGGCACCACCATTAGTGGTGTCAACGCTGGCGTTGGTGCCGACCCGCACAAAGTCGTCCAGGACCACCTGGTTGCCGTTGGTGACAATCGCTGCGTTCAGATACGTAGTGGCTGTTCCATTGCCTCCCCCACCTGGGCCACCAGGTCCACCGAGGCCAAGTCCAGATTCGAAGAACTCGAACAGCCGGATCGATGCGTTGTCCGCACCCGTAATCTGACCTTCAACATGAATCTCGTCCCCTTCAATCGTCAACGGGTCCAGGAACGTCACTGCCTGAACTTCAACGATGCCGGTTTCCAGTCCACCGATGTAAATCGAATTAAAGCCGTTCTGGAATCGACCGATTTCTGCGTCAGTCAGGTTAAGATCGCCCGTGGCTCCGTCGCCCAGTCCGATGCTGGTACCCGGTGTTTGAGGAGCAATGGTCAGGTTGCCGCCAGGTGAGGTGATGCTGCC
>JADHNX010000367.1 GCA_016779365.1 Planctomycetaceae bacterium | reverse complement strand
CGTATTTGCAGGTGAGTCGCTGTCATCGTCTCCGATCGTATTCTCTTCACGGGCCAGGCTCGCATCTGCCGACTGAATGACGACTGCAGTGTCGACCACAGTTCGAATCCCCGAGCGAAGTTCCTGCTGAGTCATTTCATGTTCGGGAGCCAGTCGCCCTCCCTGAACGGTGACCCATTCGAGTTGAGGAAACGCTGGCCGGACGTTGTCCGACAGGCGAGCCTGTAATGTGAAACGGTCACCATCAGTCAGTGCCGCCAGGCCCTCGATGCGTCCGGCAGGGATACTCAGCACCACCGTACCCGGCGGAGCCCCGGCCGTCGGTCCCGGAAGTGTGCCTGCCGGTAACAGGTCGGCTTCAGTCAGTGGACGCCCCGGATCGATTGCCCGCGCGACAACACGATGCTCAAGCTGCAGGAAATCGAGAATCCATTCTTCAGACACGCGGTCGGGCTGGAAGTAGTAAACATTCAGCCTTCCGGTCACGGGATCCGCCAAATCGTGCGGCGAGATTGCCGAGTAGGCTGGCACACGCCGAACGGGAGCAGGCACGGCGACCAGTCCCTCCGTTGAGAACTCCATTGCTGGTGCCTGATCTTCCGATGGCAGGCTGGTGTGCGTGACGCAGAGCAGACTGAGACTTTCGAGGCCAAGTGCCTCGGTCAGCGGAGTGACCTCTTCCGGAGCGACCGCGATTGTCACCTGAGTTGTCGTCGTGGTCTTCGTCTGTCTCGCACCAGTCACACCGTCGAGCCCAGCCGCTCCGGTTGTTGAGGTCTTCGTACCGCGGGTCAGAGCGACCATCGTCCCGCGCTGAACCAGTGTCCTGACACCGGTCTGGCGGGCAAGCTGCCCGGCCCGCGTATCCGGAGGCTTGATTCCGCCCAGCAGCACGGCGTACTCAATATTCGATTCCGCCTGCCGCTCCTGAGCCGGTAGCGACGCCACGATGTCGAAGGTGTCCTGCCGTTGCAGCAGTTCGAGCCCGCCAATCCGCTCGACCGGAACTGACATCGCGACTTTTCCTGGCGGAACACCTGCCGCGATGCCCGGTCGAGTTCCCTTGGCGAAAAAGTCGGCTTCGGTTAGGACGGATCCCGGTGATTTGTCTCGCGACACGACCCTCCCCATGATCTGAGAGACGTCCCGCAATGCCGAACTTGCTGCCGCCTCAGGCAGCCAGACGACGTTGAGCTGCCCGGTTTGGGGATTGATCAGATCCTGCCGGGAAACCTTCTCAAAGGTAGTGACCTCCCGAGCCAACGCCGGGCAGGCAATCTGGCCTTTTCGAGACACGCTCCCACCACTGGATGATTCAAAGACGCCAGCAGCCCACAGGCCGGCTCCGGCCATTCCCATAAGGAAGACAATGCCAATCACCAGCAAAGCGGTTCCCAGTCCACCGGAGCTGTGCCTTGATGTTCGCCTTGCGGCCATAATCTGAGTCCCACAGTGACTTTGAATTCAAAACAAAAGCGAGTGCATTACACCTTGATGTGCATGTCAGTTGCAAGTGGCGAAAGCGAGAATCAACACAGGCAGGGCTTTTCTTTCGAGCCTGCATCCTGCCAATCTGCGACGGCCTGCCATGCCTGAAGTGGAGTCACAAAATCAGTCGCAATTCTGCGATCAAGCCAGGTAGCAGCGACGGAAACACAACCGCGACCAACAGACCAACTGTGATCGCAGGAACGTAAGCAAAATCCTTCTGCTTTCGGACTTTCGCAATCACAGCACAGCCAAGCCCGGCCAGAGCCGTCCAGAACAAAGTCTGGAACAGAACCGGTGGGCCAAGCCACAATCCCAGCGCGGCAACCAGTTTCAAATCGCCACCGCCGATTCCACCGCTCAGGGTGAACGGCAGAACCACCAGAAAGCCCAGCACTCCACCCGCGACGAGCGGCAGCCACGCTCCGTGAATCCAGCCGGTCCACGTCGCCGCCACTGCAGCCAGACTCAGCACGAGCGGTACGCTGTCCGGAATTTCACGCGTGCGCACGTCATGCCACATTGCGAAAAGACAGGCACTGATCGGCACCAGCATTGCCATAACTCAAACTTCCAAAAGGAAAAGCCTGCCCGCAGCCACACAGGCTGGCGAACAGGCTCGTCCATGATCCGTTGTTCCGAAGCCCACTGAATTCACAGGCAGCTTCAAGCCAGAGTTACTCGGCTTCAACAACCAGAGCGTCGACTCCGGTAATGCCCAGATTGCTGCTCATCGAGCCTGCACCGGACACGTCCAGCACGATCTGGTTGGAAGCGTTCTGAGTGGTCGAGACGAGTTTACCGCTCACGATTGGAGCGTTGTCATCAGCGTGAGCACCCGGCAGGACGCCGGCAACGACAGAAACCAGGTCGTTCGTCTTGTGCCCGAGAATCGCGACCGCCGCGAGGCAGACCAGCGCGACACCACCGACCAGAATGCCATACTCAACCAGTCCCTGGCCCTTACGATTCCGAATACGTCCCAGCATCTTCTTAATCATCTCAGCAGCTCCTCAAAAAAATGGAAATCACAGACGGGCAGTGAAACAAGCCAGTTCCCCCCGGGTTGGGTCGCCTGCCCTGGAATTTTTGCGACACCGAACTCAGAACTCGATTGAATTTGCAATCAAGTTGCATAAAGATATCCACGTGCAGATTGAAGTCAAGGCTCCAATTCTGCCGTTTTGAGGAAAGATTGCAAATGGATCAACTGCACAGGTCATAGAGACTGGCAAAAATAGAGACTGGCAAAAATATTAACGAGTCTGACGCTGTGAGGACTGGAAGACTCGACAGGCCCTGTCGAGAGTCAGTTCCTGTTTCTGGAGATTTGGCGTGGCGACAGCAGCGAGCATCAATTTGCCCGAGGAAGTGGCTGCCGCAGCCGATGGGAATGTCACGCCTGTCGCGCTGGCCGGGGCGACGGTGCTGCTGTGCGGGCTGGTGCTGCTGACCTGGTCTGCGTCGATGGGCGGTGATTTTCAGTTCGATGATTACGGTGCGATCGTCAACGACTCGAAGGTCCGACAGCTTTGGCCGCTGGACGATTTCATCACACACAACCGACCGATCGGGCTCTACACGTTTGCGCTGAACTTCGCGGCGGGCGGACTTGATCCGTCGGGCTACCACGCGGTCAACCTGCTGATTCATCTGGCGGCGTCGATCGTCCTGCTGTGCCTGGTCAGGTCTGTCCTGACGCTGCCGCAGTTCGCCTGTCGCGGCTGGACGCCGACGGCGGCTCTGTGGACAGCGTGGTGCTGTGCGGCGGTCTGGGCCGTGCATCCGCTGACGACTCAGGCGGTCACTTACATCGTGCAGCGGTATGAATCCCTGGCGGCGTTGTTCGGACTGGTCGTACTTTTCTGCCAGACCCAGGCGGCAACCGGTCGGCGCTGGTGGATCGTTCCCGCCGGAGTCGCGGCGTGGGCCGGAGTGCTCAGTAAAGAACCGATGGCGATGATGCCGCTGGTCGCGCTGGCGTTTGACTGGGCCGTGCTGCAGGGTGGCCGCGTTCGCCAGAACGCGGGTGAACCGGGGCGTGAGGAGGGCGAACGGTCTCGCGTTCTGGCAACCGCGGCTACGGATGAGACGATCAACGCGGGTACGAAAGGATCGCGATGGCCGTTTTATCTGGTGATGGCGTCATCGTGGCTGTGGTTTGCTCCGAGTGTCAGTCGCTGGATCATTCCCGACCCGACTCGCAACTCGTCAATGGGATTCAACCTGAAGACGATCACGCCGTGGGAGTACCTGCGGACCGAACCGGAAGTGCTGCTGCACTACCTGCGGTTGTCGTTCTGGCCGGACGAGCTCTGTCTCGACTACACGTGGCGAGTTCAGCATTCACCAGCGGTCTACCTGCCGCTGGGGGGCGTGATTCTGGTGATCGCATGGCTTGGGATCTGGTGGACGTTGAAGCGGCGGCCAGCCGGTTTTCTGCTGCTGGCTCCGTTGCTGTACCTGGCTCCGACGTCGAGTTTTCTGCCGATTGCCGATCCCGCGTTCGAACACCGCATGTATCTGCCTCTCGCCGCGATCGTGACCGGCACTGTCGGCGGAGCGTCGCTGCTGATTCGACGCGGTGCTCTGCGGATGCGTCTCCCGGTGGCCGTGCTGGCAGTTCCGGTTTTGCTGGCCGTGCTGCTGCCGCTGGCGCAGCGAACTCATTTGAGGAATCTCGACTACCGCTCCGGGTTGTCGCTGTGGGCGGCCACTCTCGAAACACGCCCCGATAATCCGCGGGCACATTACATGCTCGGGCAGGAACTGCTGGAGCGGGGCCGCGTCGAGGAAGCTCGATCGAAATTCGCAGACGCGATCGCGATCGGGATTCCAGCCGCCGAGTTTCACGTCGGGATGGGCGATTGCCAGCGAGATCTCGGCCAGCCGGACGAGGCCCTCGCCAGTTACCGCAAGGCGATCCGACTGGAGCCTGAACTTCGTCAGGCACACAACGGGCTGGGAGTAGTCCTGCATCGTGAAGGTGATCTGACGGCGGCTCGCGACGCCTTTCAAACGGCAGCGGACCTCGGCCTGCCCGAAGCCCGCTACAACCTGGCTGCAGCACTGATCGATCTCGGAGAGGACGCGGCAGCGATTCCGCACCTGGAAACGAGCCTGGCGGATCATCCGCAGTTCGAGCGTCCAGCGCGACGACTGGCGTGGATTCATGCGACCTCTTCAAACGAGTCGCTGCTGGATGGCGAGCGGGCTCTGAGGATTCTCGCCGACCATTGTCAGGTGGAAGAGAGCCAGAGTGCGGTGATGTGGGACACGTACGCGGCGGCACTCGCCCGGGTCGGTCGTTTCGCCGAAGCGGTGACGGCTGCCGAGCGAGCGCTGGAACTGGCCGAGGCAACCGAACGCGACGAGCTGCGAGAAAAAATCGCCCGGCGTCGGGAGAGTTACTCTGCAGGCCGAAGCTGGCAGCAGACGGGAGAAGATGACTGATGAATTCGCACCTTCCGACAAGCCATTCAACACGGCAGAGTTGCCACACGCAGAGTGAATCACTGACCGTGTGGCTGGTCATCGCTGCGTACAATGAAGGCCAGCGTCTGGCGACGACGCTCGAAACGGTCTGCGAGGGACGCTGGAACGTGGTCGTGGTCGATGACGGATCGCGGGACGACACCGCCGAAGTTGCGGCCCGTTTTCCCGTGTGGGTGGTGCGGCACCCGATCAACTGCGGTCAGGGAGCCGCTCTGAAGACCGGCATCGATTTCGCGTTGAGCCACGGAGCCGGAGTCATCGTGACATTCGACGGCGACGGCCAGCACGACGCCGGCGAGATCCCGCAACTGATTCAACCCGTGCTGCACAATGAGACCGACGTCGCGCTGGGCTCGCGGTTTCTCGGCCGGTCGATCCGCATGCCGAAGACGCGCTGGCTGACGCTCAAAGCGGGCATCGTCTTCACGCGGCTGGTATCAGGCATTCGAGTGAGTGACGTCCACAACGGGTTCCGAGCGATGTCGCGGCACGCCGCACAGACGATCGAAATCCGGCAGCCACGCATGGCGCACGCGTCCGAGATTCTCGACGAGATCGTGCGGCACCGGCTGCGGTACGTCGAAGTGCCGGTGACCATCACGTACCACGAAGAGACGCTGCTCAAAGGTCAGAGTTCACTGGCAGCGCTGCGGATCACCGGTCAGCTTCTGCTGGGGAGGTTCTCGCGATGAGGTGTCTTCGATGAGCGTATTTCAGTGGTTCCTGTTGCCTGTGCTTGTGGTGGTAGCGCTGGTTGAACTCGCAAAGTTCGCCCGCGACCGACGCCGCCTGAGACTCCTGCGCACGGCAGTCTGGATCGTCGCAGCCGTGCTGATTGCCGACCCGAACTCGGCCACTTCGCTGGCCCGGCTTGTCGGGATCGGTCGCGGTACGGACCTCGTTTTCTAC
>JADHNX010000366.1 GCA_016779365.1 Planctomycetaceae bacterium | reverse complement strand
CGGGTCAATGTCTTCGGCGGCTTTCACCGCACCGATTGCTCGTTTGATGATGCTGAGGGCCGCATCCGGATCCTCTTCAGCAATTCGACGTGCTTCCTGAATTGTCCGAGCAGTAATAGATTGAAACTGCTGAGTTTTGATCGCCTGCAAAACTTCGATCTCGGCAATCAGACTTCCCGTCTGCAATTGAGTCGTCGCATCGGCTGTCGGAGCGTTGGGGTCGGTTGGCTGTGAAACCTGACTGACGGTCTGGAACTTTGCCGCTGACTTAACCAGCCGAGAAGCCTGCTCATTTGAAGGATCGAGGTGATGAATTGCTTTGCCGTACTCGGCAGCCTGATTCAAGTCCCGGTTGAGCAGTGCGGCGTCGCCCAACGCAGACAACTGATCGATCTGTCGAACAAACGCATCCTTCGCGGCGTTCAGCATCTGCTCACCAGCAAACGGTGCATCGATTGGTGAATGCTCGACTCGTTGAGCGAGCGTCACCAGAAACGCGTTGTCAGCATTCGCGGAAGCAGCATCGACTCTCCAACTGACGGCCTCTGTTCCAAACTCAACCGCAACGGTCGATGGCGATTTCCCTCGTGTCAAATAAACCGTCGCTCGATCGCCTCGAAGCGGCAAAGCTGCGGCAGGCAACAGCGTCGTTTCATCCGAATCAACGGAAATGTTCGAAGGATAAATGACGGTCTGCTCAGCAGTCTGGGCGAGAGTTGCTCCGAGAATTCGAGCAGAAGCTGCACCGTCATCAAGGACGATGTTTCCGCCGGTCCAGTTGGCCAGAACGCCAAGCAGTTGCAGGTCTCGGCGAGGTCCGATGGCGTAGCTGTTGACCGGAACTTCGCTGGCTCGGAATTCGTCGACCAGGGTCTGCAGTCGAGCGGCTGGAATCAGGCGAAGACCGCTGACTCCGTCGCCGATGTAAACAACCGATGCGTTCTTTGCTGTTTTTGCTGAGTCCAGCGCTGTCTGAAGTGCTCGGCCCAGGTCGGTGGCTCCGAGCGGTGCCCGTCGAGCCAGCAATGCTCGCGCACGATCAGCAGACTCGCCTTTTGTCACGGTCAGCCCTTGGGTCAGCTCTTCTGGAGCCACATCGACAGCGAACAGTCGGAAGCGGCTGCCGTCAGCGAGGTTGGCCAGGAAGGCATCCAGAGTTGCCAGTGCCTGAACCCGGTGACCGCCGGTCTGGCTTGCCGAAGTATCAACAAGCACGATGTGGTCTCGAACGGTCAACGTGTCGGCAGACTTTGGAGCCTGCAACAGTACGGCCTGGACAGCGTCGCCAGACTCGGCACGGTACTGAAGCACTTTCGCCTGAGCGATCTCTTCAGCGTTAACGGCTTGTGCAACACAAAGTGCCAGCGTGACTGACAGCCCCATAATCGCGGTGCGAGTGGTGCGGGACGGCATACTGATGTTCTCCGAATTTCGCGAAATCCGCTGATGCCGAGCAAAATCGCGCGACATCCTGCTCGTTTGTAATCGTGTGTTCGAGATCAAAACCCGAGTCGCAATCTGTTGCCCTCTGCGAGCCACCGGACCGGAAATTCGGATGCCAGTGTTAAGAGCCGCAAAGTAAGGCCTTTGGAGTCTACCCGCCGCAGCGCAACGTGGAGAAGGATTTTTTCGACATTCCAACCAGTTTCCCACGACCTTGAGCGCACAGCACGAGGAATGCTCAAGGTCCGATCCGAATTGGCAGGTTCTCCGGACACGACCGGTCCGATCGAATCGAACGACAAAGCACAACCTGACCTGTCAGTCAAACCTGACCGCTAAACGATCAACGATTAAATTCCCGATATTCAACGCAGCCGTTGCAGCCGGGGAGGGAGCGTTGCAGACATTGACCACCCGGTCCGATTCCTGAATGAGGAAGTCGTCGAGAAGTTTGCCATCGCGTCCCAGCGCCTGAGCACGCACACCAGCCGGAGCGTACTCCAGATGCTCGCTGCGAATTTCGGGAATCAACCGCTGCAACGCCTTCACAAAAGCCGCCTTGCTGAACGACCGCCACATCTCGCCGCAGCCGGTCTTCCAGTTCTTTGCCGCCATGCGGATGAAGCCCGGATAGGTGAGCGACTCAGCCAGGTCTCGCAGATTGATGTCCATCTTCGTGTAGCCTTCCCGAGCGAACGCCAGGACAGCATTAGGGCCGCACTCGACACCACCAAGAGCCATCCTCGTGAAGTGAACTCCCAGAAACGGAAACCTCGGGTCAGGCACCGGATAGATCAACGTTCGGCAGAGATGCTGTGCCTCAGGTTTCAGTTCGAAGTACTCACCACGAAACGGAACCGTTTTCGCTTCGGGCTTTTGACCGCTCATTTTCGTGACTCGGTCGCTGTAAAGTCCGGTGCAGTTGACGATGAACCTCGATTCGAAGTCGCCAGCGGTCGTTTTAACAACTGAACTTTCCGCCTGATGCAGCATCCCGATGACGCGGGTTCCCAACTGAATTTCGGTGCCCGTTGCGCGAAGCAGTTCTCCCAGCTTCCGGCAGACTCCGACGTAATCGACGATGCCCGCTTCCGGCACGTGCAGCGCCTTGATCCCCGCCGTGTGAGGTTCCAGTTCTCGCAACTCGTCCGCACCGATCGGCCGGCACTGGACACCGTTGGCCTGACCGCGTTCGTAAATACGGTCGAGGTTTGGAAGTTCCGACTGCTCAACGGCGACGATCACCTTCCCGCACAACTCGTAGGTGATACCGTGTTCCTCGCAGAAAGCTTCCATCGCCTTCTTGCCTTCGCGGCAGTTGGTCGCGCGTAGAGATCCAGGCTTGTAATAAATCCCCGAATGCAGAACGCCTGAATTCCGCCCCGTCTGATGAAACGCCAGCTCAGACTCTTTCTCGATCAGTCGGATCTTCAAATCGGGATGCCGTTGTCGCAGCCGCCACGCGGTAGACAGCCCAACAATCCCGCCTCCAAGGACAATCACATCACAAGCTGGCATCGACACAGCGTCCTTACATCGATCTCGAATTTCCCCGCCTCGGCATTTCACATCATTCAAGTGAAATCTCACAGCACGATGATCAGATTAGTGAGACGATCAGATTCCAACCAGCTCGCAAACCTCAGATCAAACGCCTCGAAACAGAACTCATCCTCTTCAGAATCTTTTCACCGAAAGCTGGCTGCGTTCCCGCCGAGCCGACGAAGTGGACTGCACGAAGGTGAGAGACGGGTTTATACTCTCGGCCCCTCCTGGAACTTCCGAGGCTCCCGCCACACCGCGTGAATCGCCACTTACAGAATTCGCGCCGGATTCACAGCACCGTGAGAAAAACAATGTTCTTACCTTCTGAAAGCTCGATTGTATTCCCGTCATCGTTGCGGGTTGCTGCCTTCGCTACCGCAATGATGCTGTCTCAAATGCAGAGTTCGACGTTGGCGACCGACGCCACTCCCGACGCGACAGACAGCGCGGCCAGGGCAAAATTTTTCGAAACAAGAATTCGCCCGGTACTGTCCGCTCGTTGTTTCAAATGTCACGGCAAAGAGAAACAAAGCGGTGGACTACGCGTCGACGCTCTCAGCACGTTGCTGAAAGGTGGCGAGTCCGGCTCGGCTCTGGTCGCCGGCAAGCCTGATGAAAGCCTGCTGGTTGAAGCCATCAACTGGGAATCGTTCGAGATGCCTCCCAGTGGAAAACTTCCGGCTGAAGAAATTGCTCTACTGACAAAGTGGATCGCCGACGGAGCATTCTGGCCCGCACACGACGCCGTGCTGCGCGACGACGCGCCAGCGGCTCCAAAGATCACGGACGAAGACCGAAACTGGTGGGCGTTTCAGCCTGTCAGCAATCCTCCGGTGCCGACAGCCAGTCCAGCCGGCTGGTCACGCAACGAGATCGATCAGTTCATTCTTGAAAAACTCAACGCTGCCAAACTGACTCCCGCTCCGGAAGCCGACCGTCGAACACTCATCCGCCGAGTCTATGCCGATGTAATCGGCCTGCCGCCGAGCAACGACGATGTCGAAGCCTTCGTTAATGACGAAACACCTGACGCCTGGCAGAAAGTCATCGACCGCCTGCTCGACAGCCCCCAATACGGAGAACGCTGGGGACGTCACTGGCTCGACCTGGTCCGCTACTCGGAGTCCGACGGCTACCGAGCTGACGGCTATCGTCCAACCATGTGGCGTTACCGCGACTGGGTCATCAAGTCGTTCAACAACGACAAACCGTTCGACCAGTTCGTGCGAGAGCAGATCGCTGGCGACGAACTCGCCCCTCACAACCCGGACGCCGTCGTTGCAACGGCGTACTGGCGGCTTTACCTCTACGAATACAACCAGCGAGACGTTCGCGGGCACTGGCGAGCGATTATCGACGAACTGACTGACATCACTGGCGAGGCCTTTCTGGGCATGAGCGTCGGCTGTGCAAAGTGTCACGACCACAAGTTCGACCCGATTCTTCGTGAAGACTATTTCCGGTTGCAGGCTTTCTTTTCTTCCATCGAGCCACGAGACGACATCCCGCTCGCCACTCCCGACCAGAAGTCAGACTTCGACAAGCGGCAGTCCGAATGGGAAGTCAAGACGCAGGAACTGCGAGGCCAGATCGACGCCATCAAAGCTCCGTACCTGGCCAGCAAACGGCGGTCGGCTGTCGAGAAATTCCCACCGGACGTTCGAGAAATCGCGAAGCGACCGACCGAAGAATGGAACTCGCACGATCGTCAGATCATGAACCTGGTGCAACGACAGATCGACTTCGAATATGACCGCATGAAGCTGAAAGATGAGGACCAGAAGAACGTCGACGCGCTGAACGAAGAACTGAAAAAGTTTGACAGGTTGAAACCCGCCCCCTTCCCAGTTTCCCTGACGGTGACCGACGCCGGCCCATTGCCGACTCCAACCGCCATTCCGGATGACCGCCGCCGGCGCGACATCCTCCCCGGAATCCTGACCGTGCTCGATCCGGCTCCTGCTGAAGTCCTCCGTCCGGAACTGGCTCCGGAATCCACCGGACGCCGGTCAGCACTGGCGCGATGGCTGACGTCAACAGACAACCCGCTCTCGACTCGCGTCATCGTCAACCGGATCTGGCAGCACCATTTCGGCAAAGGCATCGTCGAAACGTCCAGCGACTTCGGTCACCTGGGAGAATCCCCCAGTCACCCTGAACTGCTCGACTGGTTGACGACTTACTTCGTCGAGAATGGCCAAAGCTTCAAAACGATGCACCGGCTGATTCTGAACTCAGCGACTTATCGACAATCTGCCGAGCATTCCGAAGCCGGAAAGAACGCGCTGACCGACCCGCGTAACCGCCTCCGCTGGCGATGGGATATTCGACGGCTGGCTGCAGAACAGATTCGCGACGCCGTTCTGGCCACTTCGGGAGAACTCGACTCCAAAGCCGGAGGGGCTGCTGTCGCCGCTTCGACGCCTCGACGATCTGTCTACACAAAAGTCGTCCGCAACTCACCCGACCCAATGCTCAAAGCATTCGACGTCGCCGACGGTTTCAACAGCACCGCATTACGCGACGTCACGACAACTCCAACTCAGTCGTTACTCATGATGAACGGGCAATGGATGCTTGCCCGGTCGGCGGCGTTCGCGAAACGTGTTGACCAGACCGTGGCAAAGGATCTCAGTCCGGGGGCAAACGTCAGTCACGCCGCCGTTCTGGCAGCCTGGCAGCTCGCGTTTGGACGATCACCCAGAGACGCCGAAGTCGAAGCAGCAAATCAGTATCTGGCAAGCCAGGGAGATTCGCCGACGTCGCCACCAGCCATCACTTCAATGCTCGACGCCACACAGAGCAAAGCGGCACACATCAATGGCGACAACGCCAGCACCACATTCAAGACAGCCGATGCCGGCAAACTGCCGACCGAAGACTTCACCATCGAAGCCATTATCGAGCTTAAATCTCTGTATTC
>JADHNX010000365.1 GCA_016779365.1 Planctomycetaceae bacterium | reverse complement strand
CTGGACGCTCCGAAAACGATCGAAGCGTTCGGTCCCGAGTGTCATCCCGAAATCGCTCCCGCGTCGATGTCCGCCGTTTACGAATACGGCCCGCGAGGTTCGCTGCCTGCGTGTCAGGTGTCATGGTACCAGGGTTCGCACAAGCCACAAATCTGGAAGGACGGCGGGATTCCTCAATGGGGCAACGGAGTTCTGTTTATCGGCGACAAGGGCATGCTGCTTTCGGATTACGGAAAGCACGTACTGCTTCCAGAAGACAGGTTTGTCGATTTCAAACGACCGGAACAGTTCATCGGAAACTCGCCAGGTCAGCATCAGGAATGGCTGGCCGCCTGCCGCGATGGCTCACCGACGGGCAGCCCCTTCAGCTATGCCGGACCGCTGACCGAAGCGAACCATCTGGGCAACGTCGCGTTTCGAGCCGGTAAAAAACTTGAATGGGACGCAGTCAACATGCGAGCAACCAACTGCCCTGAAGCCGACCAGTTCATTGGCCGCGAGCCTCGCAAAGGCTGGTCGTTATCGTAGCGAGAGCTACTTCGCCGCTTTCTTTTCCATCCGGCAGATTCGCACGTAGCCGTCCCAGTGTGCGGTCGCTACCTGCAGTCCGTCAGGATGGAGAGACATATCGCGGACAGTGTCCTTCAGCTTGAGCTGGTGGAAGGGCTTCTCTTCGGCGGGGTTGAAGAAGATCAAGTAGCCGCCTCCACCACCTCCGGATGCACACACTTCAGAACCGTCCGAGAGGAACTCAACCTGCCACCCGATTCCTCGGACTCCGTCGGCTGGTTGCTTGCGAATGGATTCACCCTTTGCCCAGTCGAACAACATGACCAGCGGCTCGTTGACTGCACCGAGCGGGTTGGTTGCCTTGTGCAGCCCCGTAAAAGCCAGCGTCTTGCCATCAGGACTCAACGCGATATCTCTGACGCCGCCGTAGTCGACCTTCTGACCGGTGTTGTAAGAGAAGAGTTCTTTGGCCTCGAAGGTTCGCATCAGCTTGCCAGACTTTGCGTCCCACTGATGCACAACTCCCTTGAGATCACCCGAGAGAAGTGTTGTTCCATCGGGGTGAAAAAAGACAGAGTACACGTGGCCCTGGTGACCGGTCAGTTCTCTGACGAGTTTGCCATTGGGATCCCACAGCTTTACCAGATGGTCATTGCCGCCGGTCGCGATCAGTGTGCCGTCGCGATTTACATCGACGGAGCGAACCCACCCTTTGTGTGCAACAACTTCCGCCCGAGGCTGCGGCCTTTCCCCGGCGACCGGCCAGAAAAAAATCCGATCGTCGCAGCCTGCGGTAATGACAGTTTCTCCGTCCGGCAGAAAAGCAATGTCTCGGATCCAACTGTCGTGAGCTTCCCTGGCGACCTTCGATCCGTCTTCGAGATTCCATCGCTGCAGCGTGTAATCTTCCGAACTCGTAAACAGAAAACGTCCCGTCGGGTCGAAGCTGCACGCGATCAACGGCTTGCCATGCTTCCACTCGTGCGCGACGTGAGTCTGTTTCGGATCAAGGCTCATACAGGCTTTCTTTCAACTGCCGTCGTAGCCGGAGTAGTCGTAGGGTCGTTCCCACCGACCGTTGCCTCATTTTATTGCCCGGCCGAAACCGCCCTAAGCAATCAACTCGCTGATCGGCGACCGCGAAGGATCCGCCATTGGCTGCTCGCGTCCGCCGATGTCAAACGAGTTGGTCGATTCAAGGCCAACTGCCGACAGATAAGTGTGAAACAGGTGACCGTGATCGACTTCCCGATCGATGACCTTTGTGCCGTTTTCGTTGGTCTTCCCGATGACGGCCCCCGGTTGCACTTTCGCCCCGCCCAGGCAAACGGACCACGCCGAGCCCCAGTGATCTCGTCCGTAGCGTGCGTTGATTTTCGGCGTGCGACCGAATTCTGACATTACCACAACGAGAGTTGTTTCCAGCATGCCTCGTTCACGCAGATCGGTGATCAGCGTCGAGAATGCCTGATCGAACTCGCCGAGTTGTTCGAGATGAAAGTTGAAATTCTCGTTATGCGTGTCGTAGTTCGAGTGCGAAACCTGCACGAAGGGAATGTCGTTTTCGAGCAGCCGCCTGGCCATCAGACAGTGTTTGCCCAGGTCGAACTTGCCGTACTTTTCATGCTCCGATGCCGGCTCTTTGTCGACGTCAAACACGTCGCGTTTTTCCATCAGCTGCAGAGCCTGCTCGTAGCTCTGAGTGTAGACGTCGGTTTCTGCCGTGCGTCGCTGAAGCGAGAACTGGTCGTTCACTTTGCGTCGGAAGGTGTTACGCAAAGCGTCGGCAGATTCAGTCAGGTTGCTGGCACGCTCCGAGTTAGCAGGCGGCTTGCCGGTCATTCCAACGCTGGCGTATTTCGGGCCGAGGTACGCGGCGTCGCTGCCTCGCGATCCGCCTGGAACTTTGATGTGACCGGGCAACGGACTGTCGGAACGCTCCAGCGCTTTCGCGCAAACGCTTCCAAGATGCGGATACTCAGTGCCGGGCATCTGATTGCGCCCGTGAGCCATCTGGTAGCTGCCTTTGCCGTGATCGTTGTTTTTCGTATTGATGCTGCGGATCAGCGACAGCTTGTCCATGTGCAACGCCGTCTTTGGAAGCAGTTCGCAGATTTGCGTTCCGGGGACGGCTGTCTGGATTGCTCGAAACGGGCCGCCGGTGTCGGTCTTCGGTTTCGGATCCCAGCTTTCAAGCTGGCTCAGTCCTCCGGCCATATTGACCACCAGGACCCGCATGTTGTTTTGTTTGAGCTGATCAGCAAAGACGGGCGTCGTCAGCGCTCCCAGCCCCCCGGCCACAAAGCCACCGGTGATGCCGCCCAGAAACTGACGTCGCGCGATGAGATGCTCGCTCGTCTGGCAAGAGTAGTCGCACTTCATGATTCGGTCCTTAACGGTTAAATCGAAACTCGATCGATGTCAGCAGTGCCCAGGCCATTTCCTGAATGGCGGCTGACCGATCGTCCTTGCGTTGTTCGAGGTAGTTTTTGACTTCAACAATTTCGTCGGCACTCGGCTGCCGAGTGAACGTGCTGATATAAAGTTCTTCGGCCAGAGCCTTTGGATCTTCCAGCTTAAGCAGTCGGCCAGTCAGGTTATCTCCGGAAGGCGCAAGCCAGCTTCGGATTTCTCCACCGTTGGCCAGGAACAAAGCCTGTTCCACGGTCGCGAAAAACGCATCCTGGGGTTGTCCCTTTTCGCTGCCGAAAAGCGTCACAAACCTAGCAACGTTCGCACTGAGCGACTTATACATGGCGTCATCGGCCTCGCGGTTTTGCTCGGCAGTTTTCGCGGGGTTTTTCTGGTCTTCCGGTGTCAGCGGCTTCGCCTTGTTGAGCTTCGCGAGTTCCGCAGCAAGTTGCCGTTCGATCTGCCCCGACGCCTGCAGAATGCTCCAGCCAAGCTGCTCCGGAGTCAGCGGTTCAACGACCGCGATGTTGAAGTGCGACGACGCCTCGTTGATGACCTTGTCCGACGATGCGTCGATCGTCAGCTTTGCCTGCTGAACCTGCTCGCTGAGTTTCGCGACGGCTTCCGTCAACTCGCCCGATCGTACTTTCAGCTTGTCCGCTTTCTGAGATGCTGCCTCAAACGCAGCGGTCGACAAAGCGAGCTGTTCCCGCGACTTCAACGCGACGACCTGCTGAGCTTCCACCTCGGTCTGCGTTTCAGAAAGATCTCCTCCGATTCGTTTTTGAGCATTCGCCAGCGTCGCCACAGTCTGCGACAGGCTGGAGTCACTGATGAGCAACTTTGCTGCGGCACTTGCCGCTAAAAGTGACTCGCCAACTGACTTGTCAGCGAGTTGCAGTTTGTTGAGCCGCTGTTGCAGATTGGCGAGCGCTGCTTCGTCAGTCGCGACAGCGCTGGTGTCCGCTTTCATTTGTGACTCGGAAGTCTGGCGGGCTTTCTCGGCAGCGACGTACTCAGCCTCGACCGCCCTGCTCATGGGCTCGATGCTGGCAAGTTGTGGCTCAGCAGCGGCGAGCGACTTTTCGGCAGCATCCAGCTTCACAACCGTCTCAAGAAAACGGGATCGGCGCTGAGCGTGCTGCGCGAGTTCGCGAGTTTTCCGAACCTCTTCGCGCAGAGCGACATGAGCCGCACGTTTTTCTCGAACCTTCGCTTCAACCGGTGCCAGCGCCGTACGAGCTGTTTCAACCGGTTTGTTGGCTTCGGCGAGTTTTGTTTCCGCAGCGGCGACAACCTTGACCGATGCATCAAGTGCCGTCTTCAGTTTTGCGGCCTCGGCTTCGAGATTCACCGCTTTCGCATCAAGAAGCTTCGCCGAAGCCGCCAGTTCCTTGTCGTCAGAAATCGACATCGCCGCTGCCAGTGCACTGGCGGCGGCAGCTCGAATGGCAACCGCCACAGACTGCTTCTGGTCGAACTTACTTTGATTGGTTGTCACCGTTGCGGTCGCGGTATCGAGTTTGGTGGCTTCTGCCTGCGCTGCGGTGACGGCCTTTTGCAATGCCGTCCGCAACGGTCTGGCTTCGGCAAGTGCCTTGTCCAGTTCTTCGAGAGCTGCTGTCGCCTCAGCCTGTTTTTCGTCGATGCGGGCGTTGTCAGCAGTAATCTGAGCGTCCAGTTCGGCGAGCACTTTTTCCGCAGCATCGACCGACGGCGACAGGTCGGAAGGCAATTGCCACGACCGTTGGTACGTTTGCGACAAAGCAATCTCGCGCAAGAACGATCCGATATCGTAATCTGCCTTCGCGAATTCATCGCCGAGCAGATCGAGCAGTGCAGGGTTCGTCGCGGGATTTTCGGAGTGATGCTGATCGACCGGGTGAACGAGCCCTCGCCCCATCATCATGGCCCAGAGCCGGTTGGCGATGTTGCGACGAAAGAGCAAGTTTTGTCCGGACGACATCAGCTCGGCCAGTTTGTTCTGTCGGCTGAACTTCGGAATCGGGCGGACAGTCTTTGCCGGACGCACGCTGTACTCATCGCCGATCGCGAAAACCGGTTCGACAATTTCGACTTCACCCGGCAACCTCGGAGACGTGACCGCTTCCCGTTCGGTAAAGACCGACTTGAATTCCGACTGACCGCTGACAGTTTCACCGATCAAAGCCGGCTTCTTGGCATCCGGCTGGAAGACTGTCAGTTGATTGACGAACGAGAAGGTTCCGAAATAGTCCGTCTGATGGTAGTCATCGATCAGCGGATGATCGTGACACTGGGCACACTGCAGATCGATGCCCAGGAACGTTCGTCCGAGATCTCGCGTCAGCAGATTCGGCTCGACATCCCGCTCAAGGAAGAATGCAGACGCGGCTCGTTGTTTCTCGTCCGTTCCGTCTGCGGACAACAGGCTGTGAACGAGTTCGTTGTACGATTTTTTCTGCTGGAAGAACTCCTGCAACCACGCACGAAACTCGACACTCTTCACATGCTTGTCGCCTCGCCGCTCCATCAGCATCACGTCAAATACGACGGCGAGGTGCCGATAGAATCCCGGACTCGACATCAGGCGATCGATGGCTCGTGCGCGTTTGTCGGGGGACTGATCGGTCAGGAATTCTCGAGCCTCGACGATCGACGGAATTTGCCCGGTCAGATCAAGAGTCACTCGTCGTAGAAATGTGAGGTCGTCGACGACAGCTCCGCGAGGCCCGACTGCTGCCTGATCCGACAATTGGTCAATTCGAGCGTGCAGCGAGTCGTCCGCTGCGGCGCGAGGGATTTCGCCAAATGCGGACCACTCGCCAAATGCGAACCACACTGACAAAGTAAGCGTCAAGGCAACCCGCGTAACAGTGCGAGTATCAGCTCCGGCAATGCTGGACATGGCGCGTGCTCGGAAGGAAGGAGTGAGGCGGGTGCAGGACGTGCGTGTGTTCCTGCGATTTGGGTGGGGTACGAACGCTCGTCGATCAATCAGAAAGCGTTGATACGTTACCTGCCAGAGATCGCAATCGTCAATTTGACTTTGCATTTCCGCTC
>JADHNX010000364.1 GCA_016779365.1 Planctomycetaceae bacterium | reverse complement strand
TGAACGACGGCATGCGTAAAGCGTTTGACGTTCCGCTGGGAGAAGGCAGCATCGACTGGGCGGCTGTCCGAAAAGAACTGGCCGCGATCAAGTACGCAGGCTGGGCCACTGCCGAAGTCCGCGGCGGCGACCGGGCAAGACTCGCCGACATTGCCGCGCAGATGGATCGTGTATTGGACCTCTGAAGCCGCATCCGACGAAAGTTCGCGACTCAAGGAATGGCGCATTCACTTTACGGGTGTTCGTTGACGTCTTTTTTTGTCAGACTGAATCAATCTGCTGAGTGAATTTTTGAAATCCACAGGAATTCACCGTGACGGTTTACACGGGGATACGCATTCCATAGAGGAGTCGCTGGTCACATGGTTGAGACGACAGACAGCCTGCTAAAACGACTGCGTCAGGCTCGTGGTGGCGATTCGGATGCACTGGGAAAGTTACTGAACGAGTTTCGGCCTTACCTGAAACTGGTGGCTCAACGGGCAATGGACGGTCGATTGGCAGGACGGATCGATTCGTCCGACGTTGTCCAGCAGACTTATCTGTCAGCAATTCGAAAGTTCGATGAGTTCACAGGCGAAGATGCAGATGCTCTGGCTGGCTGGTTGCTGCTGATTCATGAGCGGAATCTGATCGACACCGCTCGCAAACATCTGGAAGCGGAAAAGCGGTCTGTCGGACGTGAAGAAACTCAGATTGAAACTGAACCTCTTGCTGAAATGGAGCTGACCAGTCCCAGTCAGCGACTGATGCGAGGCGAACGGGCTGTGCGACTGGCAGCCGCTCTGGCCTGCCTGCCGGACGAGCAGGCGGAAGCGGTGCGGTTAAGACATCTGGACGGTCAGTCGCTGGAAAAAATCGCCCGGCATTTCGGTCGCTCAGAGCGTGCAGTGGCAGGGCTGCTGTATCGAGGGATGATGAATCTGAGAAAAGGTTTGAAAGAACAGTAGAAAGAGACAGATTGTTATGAATCAGAAATCCGACGGTCCGATCACTTCCGCGGAAGACAGCGTCCATGAACTCGTGGCGGAATTTCACCGCCTTGAGGATCAGGGGAGTCCGATCAGTTCAGCGGATTTCATTGCTCAACATTCCGAACATGCCGAAGCGCTGCAGAGCTACTTTGCGGGAATCGCTGCCGTGAACGGGATGACAGATCCGCCGCCGCTGGAGCAGACGTTTATCCCCAGCGACACCCAGGCTGTTGGCAACGATCAGACGGTGATCGAAGACAGCGTTTCTATCAACGCCAACCGACGAGTTTCTGCGGACGCACCACCGACGAAGTTCGGGCGTTACAAAATTCTGAAAGAACTGGGCCGAGGAGCGATGGGCGCGGTTTATCTGGCGCAGGATGAGCAGCTCGATCGCAAAGTGGCATTGAAGATTCCTCAGTTCGGCGGAGCCTTGAACAGCGGGCTGCTGGAGCGATTCTACCGGGAAGCGCGGGCGGCGGGGAATCTGCGTCATCCTGGCATCTGCCCGGTCTACGACGTCGGCGAGATTGACGGGCAGCACTACATCACGATGGCCTATATCGAAGGCCGCCCACTGCGTGATTTCTCCAAAAGTTCGAAGCGGCAGGCGGACAAACAGACGGCGCGAGTCATTCGAAAAATTGCGTTGGCCATGGCGGAAGCTCACGATCAGAACGTGATCCACCGCGACCTGAAGCCTGCCAACATCATGATCGATACGAAGAACGAACCGGTAGTCATGGACTTCGGGCTGGCGCGTCGAGCTGCTGAAGGGGAAGAACGGCTGACACACACCGGCACCGTCATCGGCACGCCCGCCTACATGTCTCCCGAACAGGTCGACGGTGACAACGAAAACGTCGGGCCCGCGGCTGATATCTACAGTCTGGGAGTAATCTTCTACGAGCTGCTGACTGGCGAGTTGCCATTTCAGGGCAACCTGATGTCGATTCTAAAACAGATTTCCATGAAACAGCCGCGACCGCCTGTGGAACTTCACGCCGACGTCGATCTGTTTCTTCAGGCTCTGTGCCTGAAGATGCTGGAGAAGGATGTCAAAGATCGTCCTGAGTCGATGAGTCAGATCGCGAAAGAACTTTCAGACTGGTTGCAGGGAAAACACGCACCGACCGACGAAAGCGCCATGCTGGAAACATCGCAGGCTCCAGCTCGATCGAAAAAGAAGACAGCCAGCACGGTCGAAGTTACCGACCCGATGGCCACTCCTGGAATCGCTCGCGAAGTACCGGAATCTGAAGAGTCCCCCGACTTTGACGATGCACCACTCGCAGCCACGACTGTCGCACCCCGCCGTGCTGTATCTGCTGCTACCAGTCCACCAGCAAATCATCGCAGGCGACTCGCCATCGGCGGATTTGGTGGAGCAGCTCTACTGCTTGCAGGGATCACGTTCTTTATCAACCTCGGAGGCAAGTACGACGTCGAAATTACCGTCGATGATCCGTCCATCTCCCTGAAAGTGGACGGTGACGACGTGCTGATCGATGGGGCCGGCTCCACCATCCGGCTTTCGGCAGGGACTCACACACTGCTCATGGAGCGGGATGGCTTTGAAGCGGAACTCGATGACTTCGTTGTCAAGAAGGAAGGCAAGAACGTCATCCATGTGGCAGTGAGTGATGGCAAGACGATGATAGCCCGGACCCCCGAAAAACAACCCGAAAAGAAAGTCGCACCGCACAGTCCAGCGTCACCTGGCACGCTGATTTCCGCAGTTGAGGGCGCAAACAACGCAATCCAGTTCACTGGCAAACCGAGCCGAGCCAGTATGCCCACCTTGTCGATTCCCGAAGATATTAAACAGTTCTGTGTGGAAGGATTCGTCACATTCGGTGACGTAAACGCTAGCCAGCAGGTATTTGGATTTCCCTACGAATTCATCCTGGGATGTGGGCCCAGCGGACTGATGCTCCACTATGCCCAAGCGGCAAGCCGCGCCGATCTGACCCCAAACTTCACTCCAGAAGATAGTGGCACGTACCACATCGCTGCCGTTTTCGACGGAGACAACGTGCGGTTATACGTTGACGGTCGCATGGTGGGTGAGAGAAAAACTAAAGGAGGTCTAGCTCCAAATGGCCGCACCCTTGACGTGGGTTATGGATCGGATGCTGTGATCGACGAGTTGCGAGTTTCGGACAATGCCCGTTACTCAGAAGACTTCACGCCCCCTGCCGCGTCTCAGCAGTTTCAACCCGATGAGCACACTCTAGCGCTGTACCACTTTGACGAAGACCACGGCAACGTCGCGAAAGACTCATCCGGCAACGGGCACGATGGCAAAATCATCGGGGCCAAGTGGGTTAAGGCTGGTGGCGATGCGACATCGAAACCACAAGTCGTCGAAACGAGTACCTACCCTGGAAGGTTTGCACTCTCTTTTCCAGAGCGTGAAGAAAGTTACGTTGAAGTTGCCACGCTCGATTCCAAATTGATGGACAGTTTACTTCGTGACAAGAAATTGAATTTGACCATCGAATTCTGGCTGCTTCGGGACAAGGGGAAAATTGAACCGCACGATCATTATGCTGGGTGGAGTGACAGCTATCTATTCGTCCGCAGCGCTGCCGGAAGTGCGTATGTCGACGGTGGTGAATGGGGCGGCCGAGGTGCTCCACCAGTTGGTTTTTACGATGCCTTTGCGCCAACACGTACCGTTAAGAACGAGGCCGTCTGGACTCACGTCGCAGCAGTTCTGATCAACCCGACAGAATACCGACTGTTCATTGATGGAAAACTAGTGGACACAAAGCCCGCTCAATGGGGTTGGCCAGGTAGTGTCGATCCGTTTCAACTCATGGCACAGGCCGCTGGCATGATGGGTGAAACGCGCGTCTCCACAACCGCACGCTATGACAAAGACTTCACCCCCGAATTCGACTTCAAGCCGGACGAACACACACTCGCCCTGTACCACTTCGACGAAGGCAGCGGCGATGTCCTCAAAGACTCATCCGGCAACGGGCACCACGGGAAGATCGTGGGGGCGAAGTGGCTGCAGGCCGAAAGTGCTGTCTCATCGGCTCCCGCCGAACCGGGGGCGAACAACGCCCTCGCCTTCAGTGACGAGAGTACCTACGTCGAGTGCCCGGACGTCGAACTCGACTTCACGAAACCCCACACGATGGAGGTTTGGCTGCGGGCCGACGTGGCGTACGGGAACCTCCTCTCCTGGTCCAACCGCACGTATCCGCGATTCGTTCTGGGCGGTTGGGGGCCCGGGTCCGGGACGGTGGTGTTCGAACAGCAGAACTACAAGGGGCCCCGCTCGCGCAGCTTCGACCGCGACGGCTGGGTGCACGTTGCAGGCGTCCAAGCCGAGGACAAGTGCCGCATCTACGTCGACGGCAAGCTCGCCAAGGAAACGGACAATCCGCTGCTCGGGGACACCAGCGAACGTTCCAAAGGATTGCGCATCGGCGGCGGCATGCCGTACTTCAGGTCCCTGAACGGCGAACTCGACGAAGTCCGCGTCTCCGGGGTCGCCCGGTACTCCGCCGACTTCACGCCGCAACGTCGGTTCCAAGCCGATGCCGACACGCTCGCCCTGTACCACTTCGACGAAGGCACCGGGGACGTCCTTAAAGACTCCTCCGGCAACGGGCACGATGGCAGAATCGTCGGAGCGAAGTGGGTCAGGCCGGCAGGTGGCGCCCCATCAAATGCGACCAGAATTGATCTTCTTCGCGACTACAGCCCTGACCCCACTTCTGCCAGCGAAAAAAAGCCAGACGGAACATGGGTAATCTACAACGGTGATCTGGAGTTCCCTCGGCGTATTCAGGGAGCATATCTCCTCTCCGTCGCTTTTAATCAAACTGGCTCCTATGGCGGCGAGTTAAAGGTCCTTCTTCCCGTAGGAAACTCGCACGTCGAACTGGTGATTCCTGATGACGTGAATGCAGAAAACCAGGGAGCTGGACTGCATCTTGTGGATGGACAACCATCAACAGTGAATGGGACCAGATTTTCGAAACGAAAAGACCAGACTCTCACCACTGAAGTTCGGCGTGCAGGAGATCGCTGGCAGATCACCGCCGCGCTCGACGGTCAGACTTTCTTCAACGACGTTTTTAATGAATCACAATTTTCGGTTGCCGAGTCCAGACAACCCAGGCAGCGTGGTGTCATCCGGATCGGATCGACGAGTCTGACCTTCCATATCAAGGCTGTCGATCTCTGGGATGGAACGAGTCCCAGCAAGCCGCCGATTACGCGGAGCAGCGAGACTGCTGTGCCCACTTCTCCAAGGCCGAACGGCGAACGCAAATCGCTGGAGACGTCACTGCGGTTCTCTGACCCTGACGACGAAGTCACAATCCCCACTCTTGTGGATGATTCAGATGCTCTGACGATCGAGTTGTGGCTGCAACGGGATTCGTCTCATCTCGATGCGCACAGTCAGATCATCGGGTTTGGCCCAGAATCGTCGATCGGGAGTAATGCAGATTCCGCACTCGATTTTGTGATGCCGGGGGTCGGCGGTGAAGATGGTCCGAAAGGGGGCTGGGATATTCACGGCGTCGGTCAACCGATTCATGTCGCTGGGGTTCGCGATCCCGAAAAGAATGAGCTTCGGCTTTATTACGATGGGAAGTTGATCCAGACAAGTTCTGGACCGATACGACGTGGAAGCGGTCCCTTGCACATCGCCAGCAGTGAGTACCAATGGGCCGGCGACGGTGAGGATCACAGCTTTTCGGGCTGGATTGACGAAATCCGTATCTCCAAATCTGTCCGCTATCAGGCAGACTTCCAACCCGAGCGACGCTTCGAAAACGATTCTCAAACAACGGCGCTGTATCACTTTGACGAAGGACGCGGCAATGTGCTCAAGGACGTCTCCGGCAATGGGCACGATGGCAAGATCGTCGGGGCGAAGTGGGTGAGGGCAGATTCCTCTGAGTTACCCCTCTTGAATCGACCGTCTGGCCTCAAGGGTTCTCTGGCTTTCCCGAAAGAAGCCAAGTCAGCGTTTGTGGAT
>JADHNX010000363.1 GCA_016779365.1 Planctomycetaceae bacterium | reverse complement strand
TTCCGTATCGAGGATGAACGTTCGAGCGAAACAGATCTCGTTGACGAAAGATTCCGGCGTGACGGTGACCGTGTAGCTTTGCGCGGGGATCGGCGAATTCGGCCCGTAGTCGAGCACGTAAGTAATCGTCTGGCCGCCGCGACTGAAAGGTTTCGCATCAATTATGCTGCCGTCATCGGCGGTGACATGGAGCGGTTTCGGAACTTGCAGTTGGGCTTTGCTGGCGGATTGCTCTTCAAAACCGGCAATCAGCAGTGCATCGACAACCGCCTTGCACGATCCATCAAAGCCTGGCGTTTCCGGAGCGTTGATCTCGATCAGGCAGTTGTCGACCTGGAGACCAGCCAGTGCCGACATAACATGTTCGACCAGTTCGATCGTTGCGCCGTTTCCGGAGATGCCTGTTCGACGCTGACGCGGAACAAGAAATTCGTGAGTTGCCGGTACGGAAGGTTTTCCATTCAGGTCGACCCGTCGAAAAACGATGCCGTGGTTTTCCGGAGCGGGCAGAAAACGAAGCGTTACGTCAGCTCCTGTCAGAAAGCCGACGCCATTGGCCGTTGTTTCGTTGCGAATCGTTCGCTGTTTTCTGGAAAGCATAAATGAACTCCCGGCAGGCCGTCTGCCGGCGCAGATGTTCGGGGTTCAGATCGATGCTTCGATCTCTCAGCAATGTTGCCGGTTGAAAACGTCGATCTGAATCAAACTCAAAATAAACGCAGAAAACCGGGACTTCCTCCAGCGAGGAAGTCCCGGGCAGAATCGTGGTCCGGAAAGCGGTGTGACATTTCTCCTGTCTGCCGCCGCTCAACATCTCGTCGCGGCAGGTGGGCCGAGTCATCACAAACTACTGCCGTGCCGGGCCGGTTGCTGGTTTTGTGGCCGCACGTGGAACAGCCGGGTTGGTCGGCGTGTACTTGCGGTTGAGGTAGTCGATCACCGCTTCGGTGATGTCGTCCTGCGGTCGGTGATAAATCACCAGCTTGTTGAGACCGTTTGCCAGGCTCTGAGGGTTCGTCTCGTCGAGTGGAGCACTGTTGAACCGCATCACCATCGAGTATTTAAAGTGCTCGGCGTAAAGCTTGATGACTCCCACGGAATCAACGTAAATGTCCTGGAAGATTTCGGCTTCCTTACGCTGGTACTGGACGTTGGCGAGTTTCCGTTTGGTCTCGAAGTCCGAGCTGAGCTGAGCGAGGTCTGCTTCGCGTTTGATGTAGTCCGCACTGCCTGGTTTCAGAAGCTTCAATTCTTCTTTGACCTTTTCAGCTTCGGCCGCGATCTTTTTGGCTTCGGCCAGAGAGACTTCCATTTCAGCCTTCAGCGACGCACGCATGTCTTCAAACTTGTTGTACTCTTTGAAGACGCGAGCCATGTCGACCAGACCGATTTTCACCGGTCCGGCTGGGGCTGCAGTTGGCTGGGCCTGAGTCTGGCCCATGACCGGGGCGGTCAGGCCGATGCAACATGCAAGGGCGACGACGGATACTGTTTTCTTCACGGCTGATGCACTCCTTTGCCTTGCCGGACGCGCAGGACGGATCGTCGATTCGATGCCGCTGCAGAACGGGCTTCCATTCCTCGTTTCAAAGACGGTTCTTCACTGAACCGATGCCTTCACAGGTCGCGGTATTCTGCACAAGTCCGGATCCAGGTCAATATGGATTGTGATCCGGTCAGGACAGGGCAGGGGCCAGTCCGGGAGGGGTTACGACGCTGTGTTTGTCATACCCTACGGTTGAGGATCGGAATCGTTCGGCAGTTCCGAGTGATCCCAGAAGCAGTCAAACGTCAGCCACAAGGCTCGTGCGTACCGGTGAAAAAACAGCGGAAAAAACACGAACCAGGCAACCAGTGGCGGCACGACGTAGCTGTTGGGATATTCCATCGCGACGTGAAAGAAAATGTACGCCACCGTCAGCGAGGCCGCCGTCCAGCCGTAATTGATATAGGATGAGCCGAGGAAGTAGCCGGGTTCTCGTTCAAACTTGAAGTCGCACTGGCTGCACCGTTCGTTCATCCGGATAAATCCGCTGAACAGTTTTCCGTCGCCGCACAGCGGGCATCGTAAACGCAACGCTCGCTTGTATCCGATTTCGAAGGGCACGCGTGCCACAGGACGTCTCCATTTCTTCGCCGTTTTACGCTTTCTGGTCGAGTCGCAGTCTCTCGCTGAGATCAAACATGCGACACGGAGTTTGAAATCTAACGCGTGCATTCACAACGGGACATGGTGCGGATCGTGGGTTGGCAGACTCAGCACACAATGATGCCGCTGATTGACAGCTTCTGGCGACAGCCCGCGTGCGTCTGGTAGATTGACATTCGCGACGTGTCAGTCACGATTCCCGTCCCTGCGCTGGCGAATCCAGTTCACAGGCACGCATCCAGAGACACTTCCGTGAGGTACCGGGCATGGCTGTTGACAATAAAAAAATGGCGGCAGATTGCTTTCGGCGGGGCACTGAAGCCATGCAGAAAGAAAACTGGGACTACGCCATCCAGATGTTTCTGCAGTGCGTGCGGATGGTGCCTGACAACCTGCTGTTCCGACAGACGCTTCGAGGTTGCGAGAAGAAGAAATACGGCAACAACAAAAGCGGCGCCAAAATGGGCGGCATGAAGCTGATGGGCCCGCGAGGTCGCATCAAGAAGGGTCAGATCAAGAAAGAATGGAAACTGGTCGACCAGGCCTGCGAAGAAGGCCTCGTCATCAACCCGTGGGATCCGCAGCTGAACGCCGACCTCGGCGAAGCGTGTATCAAACAGGAATTCAAAGAGATCGCCGTTTACGCCTATGAATGTGCGGTCGAGGGCGACTCCAACAACAAGGAGCTTTTGCAGCAGCTCGCCGAACTGTACGAAGCTCGTGGCGATTTCCAGGTCGCCGTCTCCGTCTGGGAACGAATCTGCCGAGTCGATCCGAACGACGGTGCCGCCCGCATGAGAGCCAATCAGGCGGCCACAAAGCAGGTGATCGACCGCGGCGGATACGAAGGTGCCGACAACACGAAAGGAGTCATGGCTGCTCACGAAGTGGCGAAACGACTCAACATTTCCAAAGACGGCACCGCAGACGGGCCCGGTCAATCAGAAGAAGCCGATCTGCAACGGGCGATGCGGAAAGAACCGGACAACAAAGATCACTACCAGCGACTCGGCGACTTCTACAAACGCAGCGGAAAATTTGACGAAGCCGTTCAGATGTTTGAAAAAGCCGTCGAACTTTCCGGCGGTGACGTGAACATCAAAGAGCAGGTGGAAGACGTCCGGCTCGACCAGATGCGAAAGAACATCGATATCGCCAAGTCGAGAGGCGATGGTTCAGAAGAAGCCACTCAACAGATCAAGGATCTTGAAAAAGAATTTCACCTGCGGGAAATGGAGATGCTTCGCGGGCGAGTCGACCGCTACCCTGGCGATTTGCGATTGAAGTTTCGGCTGGGTGAAGGCTTTATGCATGAAGCCAAATTTGCCGAAGCGATTCCTTTGTTTCAACAGGCAAGTCGTGACTCGCGCATGGAAGCAAAGTGCCTGGCGTTTCTTGGCAAATGCTTCATTCAGGAAAAGAAGTATCCTCTGGCCAAACGACAGTTCGAAAAAGCGGCTCCGAAAATCGACGTCCACGACCAGGAAGAGTTGTTTCTGGAAGTCCACTACTGGCTCGGTCGGTTGTGCGAAAGTTCCAAAGACAACGAGGCTGCGGAAGAACATTACGGCGAAGTGCTGGCCGTTCAGTACGAATACCGCGACACGCTGAAACGGCTCGAAGGGCTGCAAGGCGGTTAAGTTTTGCTTGTGGCAGGGTGCGTCTTGACGCACCAGTAACCCGATTGTCGTTTTGGGATTGGTGCGTCGAGACGCACCCTGCGAAATTTTGGTAAGCACACACGAGCCAGAGCGACGACCTTCATGCCCAGCCTGACCGTCGAAAACTATCTCAAAGCGATCCTTCAGCTTGAGCTGAAGACCGGAGTGACGACGATCTCGACCGGTAGACTGGCGGTGGCTCTGGATGTTTCACCGGGCACCGTCACCAGCATGCTGAAGACGCTTGCCGAGTCTGGTCATGCCACCTACCGACCGTACGAAGGCGTGACGCTCAACGAGGCTGGCAAACAGCTCGCGCTAAAGATCGTGCGTCGGCATCGGCTGATTGAACTGTTCCTCGTGCAGACGCTTGATCTAACCTGGGATCAGGTTCACGAAGAAGCCGAAAACATGGAACACGCTGTCAGCGACTTTCTGGTTGACCGGATTGACGACTTTCTCGGACGACCGGAAGCGGACCCGCACGGTGACCCGATTCCAGCTCGTGACGGGGCGCTCCGTGGGGAAGGGCAGCAGACGGCTCCGCTTGTTGAGAACGTCGCAGGTTCGCAGGTCCGTTTCGCCAGAGTGCTGAATCAGGACTCCGATTTTCTGCGACGTCTGAGCGATTCCGGCCTCGAAGTCGGATCGGTCGCGACGATTCTGGAAGTCGACTCTGAGGCCGGTGCCGTCACGCTTCAGCTACCGACGCGAGAGACCACTCTTGAGCACTCCGTGGCCGAGCATCTGCTGGTCGAAACGATGCCTCAGTCCTTCACAGCCGACGCACCTTCAGATGAGATCGACCGTTGAGTGAAGCTTCCGAAAATCCCGGTTCAGGCCAGTCGAACAAAGAGAGAAGCATTGGGCAGGTTCCCGACGAAGGGGCATTGTTCGGAATTGACTTCGGCACTAAGCGGATTGGTATTGCGATCTCCAATCCTGAACAAACAATGTCGATGCCTCTGGAAAATTACACGCTCCGGAAGCCCGATCTGGATGCCGTGTGGTTGAGGCAGCTCGCCCGAGGCTACGGCGTCAGGGGGCTTGTCATCGGCCTGCCCGTTCACATGAGCGGCGACGAAGGTGGGAAGGCGAAGCAGGCGCGTGAGTTCGGTCGTTGGGCAGCGGAAGCGACGGGTTTGCCGGTTACCTGGTGGGACGAGCGTTACTCTTCGTCGGTTGCCGACATGCGAATGGACCAGTCGGGAGTCTCGAAGAACCGTCGCAAGAATAAGCGCGACCAACTGGCAGCTCAGGTGATTCTGCAATCGTTTATCGACGCTGAAGACCGGGACGCGCCGCCCTCGTCGTTCACAGACTGACGAGTTCAGCGACCGTCGGGACCTGGCAACGTTCTTACCGAGGCGCTCGCGGACGTTCGATTTCTTCAGCTTCGGCCTCTCCCTCGCTCATTCTGAAATCTGCTGAGTCGAAGACCGGAGAACTGGCGCAGTACGGGCAGTTGGTTCCGTAGATGATGCGGCGGCAGCGGCGACATTCATGCGGCCCCACCTGGACCGGTCGAAACTTGATCCGCTTATAAATCAGATACGCAAACCCCATTGCGATGGCGATCGTCGGCCCCCAGACCATTTCGCCGAGCAGTTTCCCGAAGGTCATCGGGAACAACCATACAAACACCGACCCGCACATCAGATAGACGAAGGCCACCACCCATCGCTCGCGGTTGTTGTCTGCTTCACGAGCGGCCGCGTTGATCGCTTCGCCGAACTCTTCGCGAAGTAGTTCGAACTTCAGCTCGCTGATCAAACCAACGTTCGCCGCATGAACTTTTGAAAGCAGACGCTGCACGCTGTCCAGAAGTCGGTAGGTGTCGTCGAAGTTGAATTCACCCTGATGTGCCCAGCGGTTTCGGAAGGCTCGCAACTCGGCAACCAGACTTCGCTCGAACAGATTCAGCTTGCGACGAAACACCGAATTCCATTGATCCCACATGACGGTGAGCAGCGCATGTGCGTCCCACTTTTCAACGTCCTCGTCCAGATCCGTGTGGGATCGATCGTTGCTGAAACTCTTGCGTGCTTCGGCAAGCCAGTTATCTCCGTGTACAGAACGCAGTTGGTAGGAAACAAACGGACGGAGGCCTGCCGTCAGAGCGTCCAGTGCGGTTGTTACGTTGTCCTGAAAAGTGTTCACAGGGCGACCAGGGA